>NZ_JBJQMA010000022.1:0-89477 GCF_046486065.1 Escherichia sp. WS547
CGAAGTTGGATGCAAATGTCAGATCGTGTGCGCCTGTTAGGGCGCGGCTGGTAAGAGAGCCTTATAGGCGCATTTGAAAAACCTCCGGCTATGCCGGAGGATATTTATTTTCTCTAATCTGGAACTGGAAGCTGCCTCGCAGAGTTTTGAACAGTTTTCACCCTCTCGTTAAATTCTTCTGAACGTGCCTCGGGGAACGCAAAACTCCCACCAGACAACCGCTCAACAAAGTTGCACACTTTCCATAAATACGGAGGGGTGCATGAAAATAACGACAGTCGGCGTATGCATAATTTGCGGAATTTTTCCGTTGCTGGTTTTGCCCCAATTGCCTGGGACATTAACCCTTGCGTTTCTGACTGTCTTCGCCTGCGTACTGGCATTTATTCCTGTTAAAGCCGTCCGTTATATCGCGCTGACGTTGCTGTTTTTTCTTTGGGGCATATCAGCGGCAAAGCAAATTTTGTGGGCAGGAGAAACCTTAACTGGCGCGACGCAGGATGCAATAGTTGAGATCACTGCTACTGACGGCATGACCACTCATTACGGTCAAGTCACTCATCTACAAGGTCGACGTATATTCCCTGCGCCAGGCCTCGTGCTGTATGGCGAATATCTCCCGCAAGCGGTTTGTGCCGGACAACTATGGTCAATGAAACTCAAAGTTCGTGCAGTTCATGGCCAACTTAATGATGGCAGCTTTGATAGCCAGCGTTATGCCATTGCCCAGCATCAGCCGCTGACCGGCCGCTTTCTGCAGGCAAGTGTCATTGAACCGGATTGTAGCTTGCGTGCACAGTATCTGGCGTCATTACAAACAACGCTGCAACCCTATCCGTGGAATGCAGTTATTCTTGGTTTAGGTATGGGGGAACGGTTATCCGTTCCCAAAGAAATCAAAAATATCATGCGCGATACTGGAACGGCGCATTTAATGGCGATATCGGGATTGCATATCGCTTTTGCGGCGTTGCTGGCTGCCGGACTCATTCGCGGTGGGCAAGTTTTTCTGCCTGGGCGCTGGATCCACTGGCAAATGCCATTAATTGGCGGAATCTGCTGTGCTGCTTTTTATGCCTGGCTGACTGGGATGCAACCTCCTGCATTGCGTACCGTGGTGGCGCTTGCCATGTGGGGAATGCTTAAGTTAAGTGGGCGACAATGGAGTGGCTGGGATGTATGGATATGTTGTCTGGCGGCAATTTTGCTGATGGATCCTGTTGCCATTCTCTCGCAAAGTTTATGGCTCTCTGTCGCTGCTGTCGCGGCACTGATTTTTTGGTATCAGTGGTTTCCCTGTCCGGAGTGGCAACTGCCGCCGGTATTGCGCGCGGTTGTTTCCCTCATCCATCTGCAGCTGGGAATCACCCTCCTGCTTATGCCCGTGCAAATCGTCATATTTCATGGCATTAGTCTGACCTCGTTTATTGCAAATCTATTTGCAATTCCCCTGGTGACATTTATCACGGTTCCATTGATCCTCGCCGCGATGGTTGTGCATTTAAGCGGGCCGTTAATCCTGGAACAGGGGTTATGGTTTCTTGCCGACCGGTCTTTGGCTTTACTTTTCTGGGGGTTAAAGAGTTTGCCGGAAGGGTAGATCAACATTGCTGAACGTTGGCAATGGCTAACATTTTCCCCATGGTTCTTACTGGTGGTATGGCGATTAAACGCCTGGCGAACGTTGCCAGCAATGTGTGTGGCTGGAGGCTTGCTGATGTGCTGGCCGCTGTGGCAAAAACCTCGACCTGACGAGTGGCAAGTGTACATGCTTGATGTCGGGCAAGGGCTGGCAATGGTCATTGCGCGAAACGGCAAAGCGATTCTCTATGACACGGGACTGGCCTGGCCCGAAGGGGATAGTGGGCAACAACTGATTATCCCCTGGCTCCACTGGCATAATCTTGAACCGGAAGGCGTTATTCTGAGTCATGAACATCTGGATCACCGGGGAGGGCTGGACTCAATATTGCACACATGGCCGATGTTATGGATCAGAAGTCCGTTAAACTGGGAACATCATCAGCCCTGTGTGCGTGGCGAAGCGTGGCAATGGCAAGGATTGCGTTTCAGCGCGCACTGGCCTTTACAAGCTAGCAACGATAAAGGAAATAACCATTCCTGTGTGGTTAAGGTTGATGACGGGACGAATAGCATTCTTCTAACCGGTGATATTGAAGCCCCCGCTGAACAAAAGATGCTAAGCCGTTACTGGCAGCAAGTGCAGGCAACATTGCTTCAGGTACCTCACCATGGCAGTAATACCTCATCATCGTTGCCATTAATTCAGCGAGTGAATGGAAAAGTGGCACTCGCATCGGCATCGCGCTATAACGCATGGCGATTGCCCTCCAACAAAGTTAAGCATCGCTATCAACAACAAGGTTATAAGTGGCTTGATACTCCACATCAGGGTCAAGTGACGGTCAATTTTTCAGCGCAAGGCTGGCGGATTAGCAGCCTCAGAGAGCAAATTTTACCTCGTTGGTATCATCAGTGGTTTGGCGTGCCAGTGGATAACGGGTAGAATATGCGGCTATTTCAACAAATGCTGGTTTTTTGAATGCATAACGACAAAGATCTCTCTACGTGGCAGACATTCCGCCGACTGTGGCCAACCATTGCGCCTTTTAAAGCGGGTCTGATCGTGGCGGGCGTAGCGTTAATCCTCAACGCAGCCAGCGATACCTTCATGTTATCGCTCCTTAAGCCACTTCTTGATGATGGCTTTGGTAAAACAGATCGCTCCGTGCTGGTGTGGATGCCGCTGGTGGTGATCGGGCTGATGATTTTGCGTGGTATCACCAGCTATGTCTCCAGCTACTGTATCTCCTGGGTATCAGGAAAGGTGGTAATGACCATGCGTCGCCGCCTGTTTGGTCACATGATGGGAATGCCGGTTTCATTCTTTGACAAACAGTCAACGGGTACGCTGTTGTCACGTATCACCTACGATTCCGAACAGGTTGCTTCTTCCTCTTCCGGCGCACTGATTACTGTTGTGCGTGAAGGTGCGTCGATCATCGGCCTGTTCATCATGATGTTCTATTACAGTTGGCAACTGTCGATCATTTTGATTGTGCTGGCACCGATTGTTTCGATTGCGATTCGCGTTGTATCGAAGCGTTTTCGCAACATCAGTAAAAACATGCAGAACACCATGGGACAGGTGACCACCAGCGCTGAACAAATGCTGAAGGGCCACAAAGAAGTATTGATTTTCGGTGGTCAGGAAGTGGAAACGAAACGCTTCGATAAAGTCAGTAACCGAATGCGTCTTCAGGGGATGAAAATGGTTTCAGCCTCTTCCATCTCTGATCCGATCATTCAGCTGATCGCCTCTTTGGCGCTGGCGTTTGTTCTGTATGCGGCGAGCTTCCCAAGTGTCATGGATAGCCTGACTGCCGGTACGATTACCGTTGTTTTCTCTTCAATGATTGCACTGATGCGTCCGCTGAAATCGCTGACCAACGTTAACGCCCAGTTCCAGCGCGGTATGGCGGCTTGTCAGACGCTGTTTACCATTCTGGACAGTGAGCAGGAGAAAGACGAAGGTAAGCGCGTGATCGAGCGTGCGACTGGCGACGTGGAATTCCGCAATGTCACCTTTACTTATCCAGGACGTGACGTGCCCGCATTGCGTAACATCAACCTGAAAATTCCGGCAGGGAAGACGGTTGCTCTGGTTGGACGCTCTGGTTCAGGTAAATCAACCATCGCCAGCCTAATCACACGTTTTTACGATATTGATGAAGGCGAAATCCTGATGGATGGTCACGATCTGCGCGAGTATACCCTGGCGTCGTTACGTAACCAGGTTGCTCTGGTGTCGCAGAATGTCCATTTGTTTAACGATACTGTTGCTAACAACATTGCTTACGCACGGACTGAACAGTACAGCCGTGAGCAAATTGAAGAAGCGGCGCGTATGGCCTACGCCATGGACTTCATCAATAAGATGGATAACGGTCTCGATACAGTGATTGGTGAAAACGGCGTGCTGCTCTCTGGCGGTCAGCGTCAGCGTATTGCCATCGCTCGAGCCTTGTTGCGTGATAGCCCGATTCTGATTCTGGACGAAGCTACCTCGGCGTTGGATACCGAATCCGAACGTGCGATTCAGGCGGCACTGGATGAGTTGCAGAAAAACCGTACCTCTCTGGTGATTGCCCACCGCTTGTCTACCATTGAAAAGGCAGACGAAATCGTGGTCGTCGAGGATGGTGTCATTGTGGAACGCGGTACGCATAACGATTTGCTTGAGCACCGTGGCGTTTACGCGCAACTTCACAAAATGCAGTTTGGTCAATGATCGAAAAAATCTGGTCTGGTGAATCCCCTTTGTGGCGGCTATTGCTGCCACTCTCCTGGTTGTATGGCCTGGTGAGTGGCGCGATCCGTCTTTGCTATAAACTAAAACTGAAGCGCGCCTGGCGTGCCCCCGTACCGGTTGTCGTGGTTGGTAATCTCACCGCAGGCGGCAACGGAAAAACCCCGGTCGTTGTCTGGCTGGTGGAACAGTTGCAACAGCGCGGTATTCGCGTGGGGGTCGTATCGCGGGGATATGGTGGTAAGGCTGAATCTTATCCGCTGTTATTGTCGGCAGATACCACCACAGCACAGGCGGGTGATGAACCTGTGTTGATTTATCAACGCACTGATGCGCCTGTTGCGGTTTCTCCCGTGCGTTCTGATGCGATAAAAGCCATTCTGGCGCAACACCCTGATGTGCAGATCATCGTAACCGACGACGGTTTACAGCATTACCGTCTGGCGCGTGATGTGGAAATTGTCGTTATTGATGGTGTGCGTCGCTTTGGCAATGGCTGGTGGTTGCCGGCGGGGCCAATGCGTGAGCGAGCGGGGCGCTTAAAGTCGGTTGATGCGGTAATCGTCAACGGTGGTGTCCCCCGCAGCGGTGAAATCCCCATGCATCTGCTGCCGGGTCAGGCGGTGAATTTACGTACCGGTACGCGTTGTGACGTTGCTCAGCTTGAACATGTGGTGGCGATGGCAGGGATTGGTCATCCGCCGCGCTTTTTTGCCACGCTGAAGATGTGTGGCGTACAACCGGAAAAATGTGTACCGCTGGCCGATCATCAGTCTTTGAATCATGCGGATGTCAGCGTGTTGGTAAGCGCCGGGCAAACGCTGGTAATGACTGAAAAAGATGCGGTGAAATGCCGGGCCTTTGCAGAAGAAAATTGGTGGTATTTGCCTGTAGACGCACAGCTTTCAGGTGATGAACCAGCGAAACTGCTTGCGCAACTAACCTCGCTGGCTTCTGGCAACTAGTTACGCCGCGGCAGCGTTCGATTGATGGAGTCATGAATGTCGCTGCCGCACCTCTCCCTTGCTGATGCGCGTAATCTTCACCTTGCCGCGCAAGGCCTGTTAAACAAACCCCGCCGTCGAGCATCGTTGGAGGATATTCCGGCAACGATCTCCCGCATGTCCTTGCTGCAAATCGATACCATCAATATTGTTGCCCGTAGCCCATATCTGGTGCTTTTCAGTCGTCTGGGAAATTATCCTGCGCAGTGGCTGGATGATTCTCTGGCGCGTGGTGAATTAATGGAATACTGGGCGCATGAAGCCTGCTTTATGCTGCGTAGCGACTTTCGTCTTATTCGCCACCGCATGCTGGCACCTGAAAAAATGGGCTGGAAATACAAAGACGCCTGGATGCAGGAACATGCGGCGGAAATTGCACAGTTAATTCAGCATATTCATGATAAGGGGCCGGTACGTTCAGCCGATTTCGAGCATTCTCGTAAAGGTGCAAGCGGCTGGTGGGAATGGAAGCCGCATAAACGGCATCTGGAAGGTTTATTTACAGCCGGGAAAGTGATGGTGATTGAACGGCGCAACTTCCAGCGCGTTTATGATTTAACCCATCGTGTCATGCCTGACTGGGATGATGAGCGCGATCTCGTTTCGCAAACAGAAGCAGAAATCATCATGCTGGATAACAGTGCGCGTAGCCTTGGCATATTCCGCGAACAGTGGCTGGCAGATTACTATCGGCTGAAACGTCCGGCACTGGCGGTTTGGCGCGAAGCGAGGGCTGAACAGCAGCAAATCATTGCTGTGCATGTTGAAAAATTGGGCAATCTTTGGCTGCATGCTGATTTGCTGCCGCTACTCGAGCGTGCACTGGCCGGAAAGCTCACTGCAACGCACAGCGCGGTACTTTCGCCTTTTGATCCTGTTGTCTGGGATCGCAAACGCGCAGAGCAGCTTTTTGATTTTAGCTACCGGCTGGAGTGCTATACCCCAGCGCCGAAACGCCAGTATGGCTATTTTGTTCTGCCGTTATTACATCGTGGGCAATTAGTTGGGCGAATGGATGCCAAAATGCATCGCCAGACAGGCATCCTTGAAGTTATCTCTCTGTGGTTACAAGAAGGCATTAAACCAACGACAACGCTGCAAAAAGGGTTACGTCAGGCGATTACTGATTTCGCTAACTGGCAGCAGGCAACGCGGGTGACATTAGGACGCTGCCCGCAAGGCCTCTTTACTGATTGCCGCACCGGCTGGGAAATAGACCCCGTCGCATAAATGATTATGATAAGATTTATGCATTCATAACCCGATCCATCTGGAGGAACTATGGATCATCGTCTGCTTGAAATCATTGCCTGCCCGGTTTGCAACGGAAAACTTTGGTATAACCAGGAAAAACAAGAACTTATTTGCAAACTGGACAACCTGGCTTTCCCGCTGCGCGATGGCATTCCAGTGTTGCTGGAAACGGAAGCCCGCGTGCTGACTGCTGATGAGAGTAAATCATGAGTTTTGTGGTCATTATTCCCGCGCGCTACGCGTCCACGCGTCTGCCCGGTAAACCATTGGTTGATATTAACGGCAAACCCATGATTGTTCATGTTCTTGAACGCGCGCGCGAATCAGGTGCCGAGCGCATCATCGTGGCAACCGATCATGAGGATGTTGCCCGCGCTGTTGAAGCCGCTGGCGGTGAAGTATGTATGACGCGCGCCGATCATCAGTCAGGAACAGAACGTCTGGCGGAAGTTGTCGAAAAATGCGCATTCAGCGACGACACGGTGATCGTTAATGTGCAGGGGGATGAACCGATGATCCCTGCGACAATCATTCGTCAGGTTGCTGATAATCTCGCCCAGCGTCAGGTGGGTATGGCGACTCTGGCGGTGCCAATCCACAATGCGGAGGAAGCGTTTAACCCGAATGCGGTGAAAGTGGTCCTCGACGCTGAAGGGTATGCACTGTACTTCTCTCGCGCCACCATTCCTTGGGATCGTGATCGTTTTGCAAAAGGCCTTGAAACCGTTGGCGATAACTTCCTGCGTCATCTTGGTATTTATGGCTACCGTGCAGGCTTTATCCGTCGTTACGTCAACTGGCAGCCAAGTCCGTTAGAACACATCGAAATGTTAGAGCAGCTTCGTGTTCTGTGGTACGGCGAAAAAATCCATGTTGCTGTCGCCCAGGACGTTCCTGGCACAGGTGTGGATACCCCTGAAGATCTCGAGCGCGTTCGCGCTGAAATGCGCTAATTTCACTTCACGACACTCCAGCCAATTTTGGGAGGAGTGTCGTACCGTTACGATTTTCCTCAATTTTTCTTTTCAACAATTGATCTCATTCAGGTGACATCTTTTATATTGGCGCTCATTATGAAAGCAGTAGCTTTTATGAGGGTAATCTGAATGGAACAGCTGCGTGCCGAATTAAGCCATTTACTGGGCGAAAAACTCAGTCGTATTGAGTGCGTCAATGAAAAAGCGGATACGGCGTTGTGGGCTTTGTATGACAGCCAGGGAAACCCAATGCCGTTAATGGCAAGAAGCTTTAGTACGCCCGGAAAAGCCCGACAACTGGCATGGAAAACCACCATGCTGGCAAGAAGTGGGACTGTCCGTATGCCGACTATTTATGGTGTGATGACGCATGAAGAACACCCCGGCCCCGATGTCCTGCTACTGGAGCGGATGCGTGGTGTTTCGGTGGAGGCACCAGCCCGAACACCAGAACGCTGGGAACAACTCAAAGATCAAATCGTTGAAGCCTTACTGGCCTGGCACCGTCAGGACAGTCGCGGTTGCGTCGGCGCGGTCGACAATACTCAGGAAAATTTCTGGCCCTCATGGTACCGGCAACATGTTGAAGTGCTATGGACCACGCTCAATCAGTTCAATAACACCGGTCTAACGATGCAGGATAAGCGGATCCTGTTTCGTACTCGCGAATGTCTCCCGGCATTATTTGAAGGCTTTAACGACAATTGTGTGCTGATTCACGGTAACTTCTGTTTACGCAGCATGCTGAAAGATTCGCGCAGCGATCAGTTACTGGCGATGGTCGGGCCGGGACTAATGCTTTGGGCACCGCGAGAATACGAACTGTTCCGACTAATGGATAATTCTCTGGCGGAAGATTTGCTCTGGAGTTACCTGCAACGCGCGCCAGTGGCGGAGTCATTCATCTGGCGGCGTTGGTTGTATGTGTTATGGGATGAAGTTGCGCAACTGGTTAATACCGGACGATTTAGTCGGCGCAACTTCGATCTGGCATCAAAATCACTCTTGCCGTGGCTCGCCTGACGAACCTTTTAGCCACTGCCAGATGCGGCCAAGCGTTTCATAGCCAACACGATCGCTATGCATCAACCAAACCGGAGAAGGGATTGCCCGTTCCCACGGATTAAGCGGCGAGGCGATGGCCAACTGATTCGCCGGGGCTGGCAGCGGATTTAGCCCTTCCTGCTGAAAAAAGATCATCGCCCGCGGCAGATGTGATGCGGAGGTCACCAGCAGGAAAGGGGCGTCACCAATCGCCTGTTTCACTGCCGCAGCTTCTTCTTCGGTATCTTTTGGCAAATCCAGGGTGATAATTTGCTCGCGCGGCACGCCCAGCGATTGCGCAACTCTGGCACCTACTTCCGCTGTACTCACCGTATTGGTTTTTGCTACGCCTCCCGTGAAGATCAGTTTTGATCCCGGATTTTCGCGCCATAAGCGAATACCTTCATTCAGGCGGGGCAGACTGTTATTGATTAAATTCGAGCTTGGTGCCCACTGCGGGTTCCAGGTATAACCACCTCCGAGCACCACGATATAGTCCACTTTTTGCGAATTATTCCATGTCGGATAGGTGCTTTCGATGGGACGCAGCAGGCGGTCGGCTACCGGTTGCAAACTCAATAACAAGAGCGCCAGCCACCCAATGCTAATAAAAATCTTCCCGGTTTTTTGAAAACGGCTAAACCACAGCAGCGCCAGGCCAGCGCCAATAATCAACAACATCAGCGGAAGTGGCAGCAACATATTGCCAATCACTTTTTTCAGTGTAAAAAGCATCCTTTCTGGTTCCTTTTTTAACCATATAACAAGGGATCGCCAGCGATATTACACCAGACGGGTTCATTCTCGCCGTGGCTGTGACAAAATAGCGTCTTTATCAGAAAACGTCTTAGCCAACCGGTGGAGAAAGCAATGCAGGATCGCAATTTTGATGATATTGCGGAAAAGTTTTCCCGTAACATTTACGGCACCACCAAAGGGCAGCTTCGACAGGCTATTCTGTGGCAGGATCTCGATCGCGTGCTGGCGGAAATGGGCCCGCAAAAACTGCGTGTGCTGGATGCTGGCGGTGGAGAAGGGCAGACCGCAATCAAAATGGCTGAGCGCGGGCATCAGGTCATTTTATGCGATCTTTCTGCGCAGATGATCGACCGCGCAAAACAGGCGGCAGAAGCAAAAGGTGTGAGCGACAACATGCAATTTATACATTGCGCCGCTCAGGATGTTGCTTCGCATTTGGAAACGCCCGTTGATCTGATATTGTTCCATGCGGTGCTCGAGTGGGTGGCCGATCCCCGCAGCGTATTACAGACCCTGTGGTCAGTGTTGCGTCCAGGCGGTGTGTTGTCGTTAATGTTCTACAATGCGCACGGCTTGCTGATGCATAACATGGTCGCCGGGAATTTTGATTACGTGCAGGCGGGAATGCCGAAAAAGAAAAAACGGACGCTTTCGCCAGATTATCCACGCGACCCGGCGCAGGTTTATCTGTGGCTGGAAGAAGCTGGTTGGCAAATTATGGGTAAGACAGGCGTTCGCGTGTTTCATGATTATCTGCGCGAGAAGCACCAGCAGCGCGACTGCTATGAAGCATTACTTGAATTAGAAACGCGTTATTGCCGTCAGGAACCGTATATTACCCTGGGGCGTTATATTCATGTCACCGCGCGCAAACCGCAGAGCAAGGATAAAGTATGAGTGAATTTTCCCAGACAGTCCCCGAACTGGTTGCCTGGGCCAGAAAAAATGACTTCTCCATCTCGCTGCCGGTAGACCGACTCTCTTTTCTGCTGGCGGTTGCCACGCTGAACGGCGAGCGTCTGGATGGTGAGATGAGTGAAGGCGAGCTGGTGGATGCATTCCGCCATGTGAGTGATGCGTTTGAGCAAACCAGCGAAACCATCGGCGTGCGCGCCAACAACGCGATCAACGACATGGTGCGTCAACGTCTGCTGAACCGCTTTACCAGCGAGCAGGCGGAAGCGAACGCAATTTACCGTCTGACGCCGCTCGGCATCGGCATTACTGACTATTACATCCGTCAGCGCGAGTTTTCTACGCTGCGCCTTTCTATGCAGTTGTCGATTGTGGCGGGTGAGCTCAAACGCGCGGCAGATGCCGCCGAAGAGGGCGGTGATGAATTTCACTGGCACCGTAATGTTTATGCGCCACTGAAATATTCGGTAGCAGAAATTTTCGACAGTATCGACCTGACGCAACGTCTGATGGACGAACAGCAGCAGCAGGTGAAGGACGATATCGCCCAGTTGCTGAACAAAGACTGGCGGGCGGCGATCTCCAGCTGTGAATTGTTGCTTTCGGAAACTTCCGGAACGCTGCGTGAATTGCAGGATACGCTGGAAGCGGCAGGCGACAAATTGCAGGCTAATCTGTTGCGCATTCAGGATGCGACGATGACCCATGACGATCTGCATTTTGTCGATCGTCTGGTATTCGATCTGCAGAGCAAACTTGACCGTATTATCAGCTGGGGCCAGCAATCCATCGATTTGTGGATTGGCTACGACCGCCACGTACATAAATTTATCCGTACCGCTATCGATATGGATAAAAACCGTGTCTTTGCTCAGCGGTTACGTCAGTCGGTACAAACCTATTTTGATGAGCCGTGGGCGCTAACTTATGCCAATGCCGATCGTCTGCTGGATATGCGTGACGAAGAGATGGCACTGCGCGATGAAGAAGTGACTGGGGAACTTCCTGAGGATCTGGAATACGAAGAGTTTAACGAGATCCGCGAACAGCTGGCGGCGATCATCGAAGAACAACTCGCCGTGTACAAAACCAGACAAGTGCCGCTGGATCTTGGTCTGGTGGTACGCGAATATCTGTCACAGTATCCGCGTGCACGTCACTTTGACGTTGCGCGCATTGTTATTGATCAGGCGGTACGTCTTGGCGTAGCGCAAGCAGATTTCACCGGACTGCCAGCGAAATGGCAGCCGATTAATGATTACGGAGCCAAGGTACAGGCGCATGTCATCGACAAATATTGAACAAGTGATGCCGGTTAAGCTGGCGCAGGCGCTGGCGAATCCGTTATTTCCGGCGCTGGATAGCGCCTTACGTTCAGGCCGCCATATTGGCCTCGACGAACTGGATAATCATGCATTCCTGATGGATTTTCAGGAATATCTGGAAGAGTTTTACGCGCGTTATAACGTTGAGCTTATTCGTGCACCGGAAGGGTTCTTCTATTTACGCCCACGTTCCACCACGCTGATCCCTCGTTCTGTCTTGTCGGAACTGGATATGATGGTCGGGAAAATCCTCTGTTATCTCTATCTCAGCCCGGAACGGCTGGCGAATGAGGGGATTTTTACTCAACAGGAACTGTACGACGAACTGCTCACCCTGGCCGATGAAGCGAAACTGCTGAAACTGGTGAACAACCGTTCAACCGGTTCAGACGTTGACCGGCAGAAGTTGCAGGAGAAAGTACGTTCTTCGCTCAACCGTCTGCGTCGTTTGGGCATGGTGTGGTTTATGGGCCACGACAGCAGCAAGTTCCGCATTACCGAATCGGTGTTCCGCTTCGGAGCCGATGTGCGTGCTGGCGACGATCCCCGTGAAGCACAGCGTCGCCTGATTCGTGATGGCGAAGCAATGCCGATTGAAAATCATCTGCAACTCAACGATGAAACCGAAGAGAGTCAGCCAGATAGCGGAGAGGAAGAATAATGATTGAACGCGGTAAATTTCGCTCACTGACGCTGATTAACTGGAACGGCTTTTTTGCCCGAACTTTTGACCTCGATGAGCTGGTTACGACGCTCTCCGGCGGTAACGGGGCGGGTAAATCCACCACCATGGCGGCGTTCGTTACGGCGCTGATCCCCGACCTGACCCTGCTGCATTTCCGTAACACCACGGAAGCCGGGGCCACCAGCGGTTCGCGCGATAAAGGTCTGCACGGTAAGCTGAAAGCGGGTGTCTGTTATTCGATGCTCGACACCATTAACTCGCGCCACCAGCGTGTGGTGGTCGGTGTGCGTCTGCAACAGGTTGCCGGACGCGATCGTAAAGTCGATATCAAACCGTTTGCCATTCAGGGCCTGCCGATGTCGGTGCTGCCGACGCAGCTGGTGACCGAAACCCTCAACGAACGCCAGGCGCGTGTACTGCCGCTGAACGAGCTGAAAGACAAGCTCGAGGCGATGGAAGGCGTGCAGTTTAAGCAGTTCAACTCCATTACCGATTACCACTCGCTGATGTTCGATCTGGGCATCATCGCGCGTCGTCTGCGCTCAGCGTCTGACCGTAGCAAATTCTATCGTCTGATCGAAGCTTCGCTGTACGGCGGGATCTCCAGCGCCATTACGCGCTCTCTGCGCGACTACCTGTTGCCGGAAAACAGCGGCGTGCGGAAAGCGTTCCAGGACATGGAAGCGGCGCTGCGCGAAAACCGCATGACGCTGGAAGCGATTCGTGTCACCCAGTCGGACCGTGACCTGTTTAAGCATCTGATCAGCGAAGCCACCAACTACGTGGCGGCGGACTACATGCGTCACGCCAACGAGCGCCGTGTCCATCTCGACAAAGCCCTGGAGTTTCGTCGCGAGCTACACACTTCGCGTCAGCAACTGGCGGCTGAGCAGTACAAACACGTCGATATGGCGCGTGAGCTGGCAGAGCACAACGGTGCCGAAGGCGATCTGGAAGCGGATTATCAGGCGGCCAGCGATCACCTGAACCTGGTGCAAACCGCACTGCGTCAGCAGGAGAAGATCGAACGTTACGAAGCGGATCTCGATGAGCTGCAGATCCGTCTGGAAGAGCAAAACGAAGTGGTGGCAGAAGCCATCGAACGCCAGGAAGAGAACGAGGCTCGTGCGGAAGCTGCCGAACTGGAAGTGGACGAGCTGAAAAGCCAGCTTGCTGACTATCAGCAGGCGCTGGACGTCCAGCAAACGCGCGCGATCCAGTATAACCAGGCGATTGCTGCGCTTAATCGTGCCAAAGAACTGTGCCATCTGCCGGACTTAACCGCCGACAGCGCCGCCGAATGGCTGGAAACCTTCCAGGCGAAAGAGCTGGAAGCGACTGAAAAAATGCTCTCTCTTGAGCAGAAAATGAGCATGGCGCAAACCGCACACAGCCAGTTTGAGCAGGCTTATCAGCTGGTGGTGGCAATTAATGGCCCGCTGGCGCGTAACGAGGCGTGGGATGTCGCTCGCGAACTATTGCGCGAAGGGGTCGATCAGCGTCACCTGGCAGAGCAGGTTCAACCGTTGCGGATGCGCTTAAGCGAACTGGAACAGCGTCTGCGCGAGCAGCAAGAAGCCGAACGCCTGCTGGCAGATTTCTGCAAACGTCAGGGCAAGAATTTTGATATTGATGAACTGGAAGCTCTGCATCAGGAGCTGGAAGCACGCATTGCCTCTCTTTCCGATAGCGTGTCTAACGCCCGTGAAGAGCGCATGGCACTGCGCCAGGAACAGGAACAGCTGCAGTCTCGCATTCAGAGTTTGATGCAGCGTGCACCGGTTTGGCTGGCAGCGCAAAACAGCCTCAACCAGTTGAGCGAACAGTGCGGCGAAGAGTTCTCTTCCAGCCAGGATGTCACCGAATATCTGCAACAGTTGCTGGAGCGTGAGCGCGAAGCGATTGTTGAACGTGACGAAGTTGGCGCACGCAAAAACGCCGTCGATGAAGAGATCGAACGTTTAAGCCAGCCAGGCGGCTCTGAAGATCAGCGTCTGAACGCGCTGGCGGAGCGTTTTGGTGGTGTGCTGCTATCAGAAATTTATGATGACGTTAGCCTGGAAGATGCGCCGTACTTCTCAGCGCTGTATGGCCCGTCACGCCACGCCATCGTGGTGCCAGATCTGTCACAGGTAACCGAGCACCTGGAAGGCTTGACCGATTGCCCGGAAGATCTCTATCTGATCGAAGGGGATCCGCAGTCATTCGATGACAGCGTGTTCAGCGTTGATGAGCTGGAAAAAGCGGTAGTGGTGAAAATCGCCGATCGTCAGTGGCGTTATTCACGTTTCCCGGAAGTGCCGCTGTTTGGTCGTGCTGCGCGTGAAAGCCGTATTGAAAGCCTCCATGCCGAGCGTGAAGTGCTTTCCGAACGCTTCGCCACGCTCTCCTTTGATGTACAGAAAACCCAGCGTCTGCATCAGGCGTTCAGCCGCTTTATCGGTAGTCATCTGGCGGTGGCGTTTGAGTCTGATCCGGAAGCAGAAATCCGTCAACTGAACAGCCGTCGCGTCGAACTGGAGCGGGCGCTGAGTAATCATGAAAATGATAACCAGCAGCAGCGTATTCAATTTGAGCAGGCGAAAGAGGGCGTTACGGCGCTGAACCGCATTCTGCCGCGTCTCAACCTGTTGGCTGATGACAGCCTGGCAGATCGCGTCGATGAAATCCGCGAACGTCTGGATGAAGCCCAGGAAGCCGCGCGTTTTGTTCAGCAGTTCGGTAATCAACTGGCGAAACTGGAACCGATCGTTTCGGTATTGCAGAGTGACCCGGAACAGTTCGAACAGTTAAAAGAAGATTACGCGTACTCTCAGCAGATGCAGCGCGATGCCCGTCAGCAGGCGTTTGCCCTGACGGAAGTGGTGCAGCGTCGTGCGCACTTTAGCTACTCTGACTCGGCAGAAATGCTGAGCGGTAACAGCGATCTCAACGAAAAACTGCGTGAACGTCTGGAACAGGCGGAAGCGGAGCGTACCCGCGCGCGTGAAGCGTTGCGCGGACACGCAGCGCAGTTGAGTCAGTACAACCAGGTGCTGGCTTCGCTGAAAAGTTCTTACGACACCAAAAAAGAGCTACTCAATGATCTGCAACGTGAATTGCAGGATATCGGCGTGCGAGCTGATAGCGGGGCAGAAGAGCGGGCGCGTATTCGCCGTGACGAGCTGCACGTGCAACTGAGCAATAACCGTTCGCGCCGCAATCAACTGGAAAAAGCGCTCACCTTCTGCGAAGCGGAGATGGACAACCTGACCCGCAAACTGCGCAAGCTGGAGCGTGATTACTTTGAGATGCGCGAGCAGGTAGTGACCGCGAAAGCGGGCTGGTGTGCAGTCATGCGCATGGTGAAAGATAACGGCGTTGAACGCCGCTTACACCGTCGTGAGCTGGCTTATCTCTCCGCTGATGATTTGCGTTCCATGTCGGATAAGGCATTGGGTGCGCTGCGTCTGGCGGTGGCGGATAACGAACATCTGCGCGACGTGCTGCGGATGTCGGAAGATCCGAAACGTCCGGAGCGTAAAATTCAGTTCTTCGTGGCGGTTTATCAGCATCTGCGTGAACGTATTCGTCAGGATATTATTCGTACCGATGATCCGGTGGAAGCTATCGAACAGATGGAGATCGAACTTAGCCGTCTGACCGAAGAGTTAACCTCCCGTGAACAGAAACTGGCGATCAGTTCCCGCAGCGTGGCGAACATTATTCGCAAAACCATTCAGCGCGAGCAGAACCGTATCCGTATGCTCAACCAGGGCTTGCAGAGCGTATCGTTTGGCCAGGTGAACAGCGTGCGTCTCAACGTGAACGTGCGTGAAACGCACGCCATGCTGCTGGATGTGCTCTCTGAACAGCATGAGCAACATCAGGATCTGTTTAACAGCAACCGTCTGACCTTCTCAGAAGCGCTGGCGAAACTGTATCAGCGTCTTAATCCGCAGATTGATATGGGGCAGCGCACGCCGCAGACCATTGGCGAAGAACTGCTGGATTACCGCAACTATCTGGAAATGGAAGTTGAGGTTAACCGTGGTTCTGATGGCTGGCTGCGCGCAGAATCTGGCGCTCTGTCGACCGGTGAGGCGATTGGTACCGGTATGTCGATTCTGGTGATGGTGGTACAAAGCTGGGAAGATGAATCTCGCCGCCTGCGCGGTAAAGATATCTCTCCTTGCCGCCTGCTGTTCCTCGATGAAGCAGCGCGACTGGATGCTCGTTCTATCGCCACGCTGTTTGAATTGTGTGAACGTTTGCAAATGCAGCTCATCATCGCAGCGCCGGAAAATATCAGTCCGGAAAAAGGCACCACCTATAAACTGGTGCGTAAAGTCTTCCAGAATACCGAACACGTTCACGTCGTCGGCCTGCGAGGATTTGCGCCGCAACTCCCTGAAACGCTTCCAGGAAGTGACGAAGCGCCTTCCCAGGCGAGTTAAAATGAAGGCGGCAGCAATGCCGCCTTTTCTTTTTCCGAAAACTCCGTTTCTGCACTAAAAAAGTGGCACATTACGGCGCGCTTTTCTTTAAACTTCTTTACATTAGGTTATGTAAAAACGTATCGGCGTTTATATACTGAAGATAAGCCTGATGAGTAACAGGCTTGCTCGTCATACTTTCGTGAGTATTGGCGTTGTACAGGCAAGTCGTAAAATAACAGCCTGGCTATTCAGAGTATGATAAAAACAGGGGGCAAGGGATGTTGCTTAATATGATGTGTGGTCGTCGGCTGTCGGCAATCAGTTTGTGCCTGGCCGTAACATTCGCTCCACTGTTCAATGCGCAGGCCGATGAGCCTGAAGTAATCCCTGGCGACAGCCCGGTGGCTGTCAGTGAACAGGGCGAGGCACTGCCGCAGGCGCAAGCCACGGCAATAATGGCGGGGATCCAGCCATTGCCTGAAGGTGCGGCAGAAAAGGCCCGCACGCAAATCGAATCTCAATTACCCGCAGGTTATAAGCCGGTTTATCTTAACCAGCTTCAACTGTTGTATGCCGCACGCGATATGCAATCCATGTGGGAAAACCGTGATGCTGTTAAAGCCTTCCAGCAACAGCTGGCAGAGGTGGCGATTGCCGGTTTCCAGCCGCAGTTTAATAAATGGGTAGAGTTACTGACCGATCCTGGTGTTAACGGGATGGCACGCGACGTCGTGCTCTCTGATGCGATGATGGGCTATCTCCATTTCATTGCAAATATTCCGGTCAAAGGCACTCGCTGGCTATATAGCAGTAAACCTTATGCGCTTTCAACGCCGCCGCTCTCGGTGATTAACCAATGGCAACTGGCGCTGGATAAAGGTCAATTGCCGACGTTTGTTGCAGGTCTGGCACCGCAGCATCCGCAATATGCAGCGATGCATGAATCGTTACTGGCCTTACTCAGTGACACCAAACCGTGGCCCCAACTGACCGGCAAAGCAACGTTGCGCCCAGGGCAGTGGAGTAACGACGTACCGGCGTTGCGCGAAATATTGCAGCGTACAGGCATGTTGGACGGGGGGCCGAAAATTACTCTACCTGGCGATGACACGCCAACTGACACGGTAGTCAGCCCATCCGCTGTTACTGTTGAAACAGCAGAAACTAAGCCGATGGACAAGCAAACGACGTCTCGTAGTAAACCTGCGCCTGCCGTTCGTGCCGCCTACGATAATGAACTGGTGGAAGCCGTTAAACGTTTTCAGGCATGGCAAGGATTGGGAGCAGATGGCGCTATTGGCCCGGCAACGCGTGACTGGTTAAACGTAACGCCCGCCCAGCGTGCTGGCGTGTTGGCACTCAACATCCAGCGATTGCGCTTGCTGCCAACAGAGCTTTCTACCGGGATTATGGTTAACATTCCAGCCTATTCGCTGGTCTACTATCAGAACGGCAATCAGGTGCTGGATTCGCGAGTCATTGTCGGTCGCCCCGATCGCAAAACGCCGATGATGAGTAGTGCACTTAACAACGTAGTGGTAAACCCGCCGTGGAACGTACCACCAACTCTGGCACGCAAAGATATTCTGCCGAAAGTGCGCAACGATCCGGGATATCTCGAAAGCCATGGCTATACGGTGATGCGCGGCTGGAACAGCAGAGAAGCGATTGACCCATGGCAGGTTGACTGGTCTACAATCACGGCCTCAAATTTACCGTTTCGCTTCCAGCAGGCTCCAGGCCCGCGGAACTCGCTGGGGCGCTATAAATTCAATATGCCGAGTTCAGAGGCCATTTATTTGCATGACACGCCGAACCACAATCTGTTCAAGCGTGATACACGCGCATTGAGCTCAGGCTGTGTACGAGTGAATAAAGCTTCCGATCTGGCGAATATGCTGTTGCAGGATGCAGGCTGGAATGACAAACGTATTTCTGATGCGCTGAAGCAGGGTGATACGCGTTACGTCAATATTCGGCAGTCGATTCCGGTAAATCTCTACTACCTGACGGCATTTGTTGGTGCAGATGGTCGTACCCAGTATCGTACAGATATTTACAATTATGATCTGCCTGCGCGATCCAGCTCGCAAATCGTATCGAAAGCGGAACAATTAATCAGGTAAATGAAGCAGTTCGGGGAAATCAGTTGTCGTAATAATTAGCATGATCGGGGGCGATTCTCTGCAGCCCCCGTCACTGCTGGGGTTGAGTCATCTTGACGTCAGCTTTACTGACGGTTAAGGTGCCTCTTGTGCGCCAGAAGTGCATATAAACGATAACATTGACCTGTAGACTTGATTATCATGGACAAATTCGACGCTAATCGCCGCAAACTGCTGGCGCTTGGTGGCGTTGCACTCGGTGCCGCCATCCTGCCGACCCCTGCGTTTGCAACACTCTCTACCCCACGCCCGCGCATTTTGACACTCAATAATCTTCATACCGGAGAGTCAATCAAAGCGGAGTTTTTCGATGGCAGAGGCTATATTCAGGAAGAATTGGCAAAACTTAACCATTTTTTCCGCGATTATCGCGCGAACAAAATAAAGTCCATCGACCCAGGATTATTCGATCAGTTGTATCGCCTGCAAGGGTTGTTAGGCACCCGCAAACCGGTGCAACTCATTTCCGGTTATCGCTCCATTGATACCAACAATGAACTACGCGCCCGCAGCCGTGGAGTAGCGAAGAAAAGCTATCACACGAAAGGGCAGGCGATGGATTTCCATATTGAAGGTATCGCGTTAAGCAATATTCGCAAAGCCGCGTTATCTATGCGCGCAGGTGGTGTAGGATATTACCCACGTAGTAACTTTGTGCATATTGATACCGGGCCAGCACGGCACTGGTAGTAATTGCTTAACGAAACAGGGGCAGTATGAACTATCGTATTATTCCGGTCACCGCATTCTCCCAGAACTGTTCATTGATCTGGTGTGAACAAACCCGACTGGCCGCACTGGTCGATCCTGGCGGCGATGCGGAAAAAATCAAACAGGAAGTTGACGCCAGCGGCCTGACACTGATGCAGATCCTGCTGACGCATGGTCATCTGGACCACGTTGGTGCAGCGGCGGAACTGGCGCAACATTACGGCGTGCCGGTTTTTGGCCCGGAAAAAGAAGATGAGTTCTGGCTGCAAGGCTTGCCTGCGCAAAGTCGTATGTTTGGTCTGGAAGAGTGCCAGCCGCTGACGCCGGATCGTTGGCTGAACGAAGGCGATACCATCAGCATAGGGAATGTGGCTTTACAGGTGTTACATTGCCCAGGGCATACGCCGGGTCATGTCGTGTTTTTTGATGATCGGGCAAAGCTGCTGATTTCTGGCGACGTTATTTTCAAAGGCGGAGTAGGGCGCAGTGACTTCCCGCGTGGCGATCATAATCAACTGATTTCTTCAATCAAAGATAAGTTGCTGCCACTGGGGGATGACGTGACATTTATTCCGGGTCACGGACCATTATCCACACTTGGTTATGAGCGCCTGCATAATCCCTTCCTGCAAGACGAAATGCCCGTCTGGTAAAGGCGCATAAAAAAGCCCGCTTTTTAAGCGGGCTTCATTGTTTTTAACGCTTACAGCACTGCCACAATCGCTTCGCACAGCGGAGCCATGTTATCTGGTGTCATCCCGGCTACGTTCACACGACCAGAAGCAACAGCATACACGCCAAACTCTTCGCGCAGACGCAGCACTTGTTCTTTTGTCAGACCACTGAAGGAGAACATGCCGTTCTGTTTGATGATAAAGCTGAAGTCGCGGTTTGCGCCTTTTTCCTGCAGCGTATTGACGAACAACTGACGCATACGCTGAATACGCTGGCGCATATCAGTCAGCTCTTGTTCCCAAATCGCACGTAACGCATCGTTGCTCAGGATGGTGGCAACAACAGAAGCGCCGTGTGCTGGTGGGTTAGAGTAGTTAGCGCGAATCGCCGCTTTCATTTGGCTGAATGCGCGATCAACGGTTTCACTGTCAGCAGCAACCAGAGTACAAGCGCCAACACGCTCGTTGTACAGGCCAAAGTTTTTAGAGTAGGAACTGGCAACAATCAGCTCTTTATGCATAGCCGCGAAAGCGCGCAGTCCTTCAGCATCTTCTTCCAGACCACGGGCAAAACCCTGGTAAGCGAAGTCAAACAGCGGTAACCAGCCTTTCTCAACGGAAAGTTGTGCCAGTGTCTGCCACTGTTCCAGCGTAGGGTCGATACCGGTTGGGTTATGGCAGCAGCCATGGAACAGCACTACGTCGCCAGCCTGAGCTTCGTTCAGGCTGTTAATCAGTGCATCGAAGTCAAGGGTGTGATTTTCCGCATCATAATAAGCGTATTCACGAACTTCCAGACCTGCAGAGTTAAAGACGCTCTTATGGTTCGGCCAGCTTGGGTTGCTCACCCACACACGCTTAACGCTGGTATTTTTTGCCAGGAAATCGGCAGCCACGCGTAGTGCGCCAGTGCCACCCGGAGTCTGTGCCGTGCGAGCACGTTTGTCATTGATCAGGGCGCTACCTTTACCAAACAGCAGTTCCTGAGTGCAGCGACCAAATTCAGGGATGCCGTCAATGCCGAGGTAATTTTTGGTGGTTTCATTTTCGAGCAGATACTGTTCAGCCTTTTTCACGCTGGTCAGTACCGGGGTTTTGCCCGTCTCATCTTTATAGACACCAATCCCGAGGTTAATTTTGCCGGGACGTTCATCGGCACGAAACAGATCGGCCAGGCCCAGAATCGGGTCGGCAGGAGCGGCGGTAATGTTCTCAAACATGACGAGGTTCCATTATGGTTACAGAAGGGAAGTCCGCTATCAGGGTAACGGGAGATTTACAAAATTCCAACTATTACTGATGAAAACGCAGGCTGTTTTTGCAAGACGTGAGATTGCTCTGGAAGGTATAAAAAAAACAGGACCAAAGTCCTGTTTTTTCGGCATTTAACAAAGAGGTGTGCTATTAGAACTGGTAAACGATACCCACAGCAACGGTGTCGTCTGAACCTACGCCCAGTTTGTTGTCAGAATCGATCTGGTTGATGATGTAGTCAACATAGGTGGACATGTTTTTGTTGAAGTAGTAGGTTGCGCCCACTTCAAAGTAGTTCACCAGATCAACATCACCGATACCTTCTACGTCTTTCGCTTTAGATTTGGTGTAAGCGATGGACGGACGCAGACCGAAATCGAACTGGTATTGCGCAACTAACAGAACGTCTTGCGTTTTGTTGGCGAAGCCGCCTTCAATTGGCGTAGCGTTACGGGTTTCACCGTAGTTCGCTGCCAGGTAGATGTTGTTCGCGTCATACTTCAGACCAGTTGCCCACTGTTCAGCTTTTTTACCCTGACCGCGGAATTCGGCTTCCTGGGCGTCGGTACGGTCTGCTGCACCGTAAGCACCTACGATACCAAAGCCTTCGAATTCGTAGCTGATAGAGCCACCGACGCCGTCGCCGTTGGAACGCTCAGGAATACCAGCACGTTCGTTTTTGCCCAGGTACTGAACGGCAAAGTTCAGGCCGTCAACCAGACCGAAGAAGTTGGAGTTACGATAGGTAGCAACGCCGCCTACACGACCAACGAAGAAGTCATCGCTGTATGCCGTGTCACCGCCAAACTCAGGCAGCATATCGGTGTAACCCAGTGCGTCGTAAACCACACCGTAGTTACGACCGTAGTCGATAGAACCCGCATCAGCGAATTTCAGACCTGCGAATGCCAGACGAGTTTTGTTACCTTTCTGGGCATCAGCGCCTTCAGAGTTGTTACCCTGGAAGTTATATTCCCACTGACCGTAGCCGGTCAGATCGGAATTGATTTGTGTTTCCCCTTTAAAACCAAGACGGGCATAAGTTTTGTCGCCGTTTCCGCCGTAACTGTTTACACCATTGTCTTTAGAAAAATAATGCAGACCGACAGCTTTACCGTACAGATCTACTTTGTTGCCATCTTTGTTATAGATTTCTGCAGCGTTTGCAGTACCTGCTACTAACAGAGCAGGGACGATCACTGCCAGAATATTGCGCTTCATCATTATTTATTACCCTCATGGTTTTTTTTATGACACCTGCCACTGCCGTCAATAAGTTCTGTCAATAAAAATTTACGGAACTATTGATGAGAGTTTGGTGTCTTTATGTGTCTGCAGGCATCTTTCCATTCAAACTAACGTTTCGCTACCGTGAAAGTGCTACAAAGATAAAGATTTGGTTTCAAAAAGAAAAAATATGTAACAAAAAGTAAAATTTAAGGAACTTTGTGAACACCGTCATATTTCCATAGAAGCGTGATGATATTTACAGCAATATTTATCTATTTATATGATTTCCTTATATTTAAATTAACTAAACGGAAATTTTGTTTCTGATGGAAACTTTATCGACCTGGCACTAAATCCTCGTTCAGACATCCAGAACGCCAAAAAATAGTATGAAAATTGTGCTATCAGCTAAGAAAAAACTAATCCGCAATAAGAATGCGGATTATTTTTTGTGCGCAAATGTTGCAGTGTAATATTCCGTAACAGGATGATCGTTATGGTGGGGTTGCAAATAGATTGCTTGACTTAACAAACAGATAACTTGACAGAAAGGATAAAAAAAGAGCCAGCGGGCGCTGGCTCTTGAAGACGCTAAATTAGAAGCTGGCGTTACGCGGAGTACGTGGGAACGGAATCACATCACGCACGTTTTGCACGCCAGTTACGTAAGCAATCAGGCGTTCAAAACCAAGACCGAAACCGGAATGCGGAACAGTACCGTAGCGACGCAGATCGCGATACCACCAGTAATCTTCTTTGTTCAGGCCCATTTCCAGCATACGCTCGTCCAGCACGTCCAGACGCTCTTCACGCTGGGAGCCACCAATGATCTCACCGATGCCCGGAGCCAGAACGTCCATAGCCGCAACGGTTTTACCGTCTTCGTTAAGGCGCATATAGAACGCTTTAATATCTTTCGGATAGTTTTTAACCACTACCGGTGCTTTAAAGTGTTCTTCCGCCAGATAACGCTCATGCTCAGAAGAGAGATCAACGCCCCAGTAAACCGGGTTTTCAAACTTCCTGCCGCAGTTTTCGAGAATGGTCACTGCGTCGGTGTAATCCACCTGCGCAAAATCGGCTTCAATGAAGCGTTCCAGACGTGAAACGGCATCTTTATCTACGCGTTCAGCGAAGAATTTCATGTCGTCAGCGCGTTCTTCGAGAACCGCTTTGAAGACATATTTCAGCATGGCTTCAGCCAGACCCGCGATATCGTTCAGGTTAGCAAACGCCACTTCCGGCTCCAGCATCCAGAATTCCGCCAGGTGACGGCTGGTGTTGGAGTTTTCAGCACGGAAAGTCGGGCCGAAGGTATAAATTTTGGACAATGCGCAAGCGTAGGTTTCGCCGTTCAACTGGCCAGATACGGTCAGGAAAGACTCTTTACCAAAGAAGTCTTTGTCGAAATCCACTTTGCCCTGATCGTTACGCGGCAGGTTTTCCAGATCCAGCGTAGAAACGCGGAACATTTCGCCAGCCCCTTCGGTATCAGACGCAGTAATCAGTGGCGTTGAAACCCAGAAGAATCCCTGCTCGTTAAAGAAGCGATGCAGCGCCTGCGCCAGCGTATGGCGAACGCGCGCGACGGCACCAATCAGGTTTGTGCGCGGACGCAGGTGAGCGACTTCACGCAGATACTCAATGCTGTGGCGTTTTGCCGCCATCGGGTAAGTGTCTGGATCTTCAACCCAACCAGCAACTTCAACCTTGCTGGCCTGAATTTCAAATTGTTGCCCCTGGCCCGGCGATGCCACGACTTTACCCGTCACAATGACCGAGCAACCGGTGGTCAGACGCAGGACGTCTTCATTGTAATTGGGCAGAGAATTATTGATGACAGCCTGTACAGGATCAAAGCAGGAACCGTCATAAACGGCGAGGAAGGAGATGCCAGCTTTTGAATCTCGGCGGGTACGTACCCATCCGCGCACGGTGACTTCGCTGTCAACGGCTACGCGGCCCTGGAGTACGTCGGCTACAGGCACAACGCTCATAATATTCTCTCTGTTAATAGTCGGAAAAAATAAACACTTGTCCACCCGTAAATGGGGGGATACCTATGTTACCTGGCATCTGCAATCAGACAAGCAGAATTCGCAAATGCAGCGAAAGATTTCGGAATTAAAGGTAAAAAAAGGGAGCCGATTAGCTCCCTGATGATATTAACTGGCTTTTTTAATATGCGGAAGGTCGAACGCTTTGCGCAGCGCCCGAACAAACGCTTTATCGTGGCAGATAGTTTTGCCAGGGCTGTCAGAAAGTTTCGCCACTGGTTTACCGTTACACTCTACCAACTTAATGACAATATTCAGGGGTTTTACCTGGGGGATATCGCAGGTCAGGCGAGTCCCAATACCAAAACTTAATTGCACGCGGGAAGAGAAGTGGCGGTATAGCTCAACCGCTTTGCGTAAATCCAGATTGTCAGAGAAAACCAGCGTTTTACTCTGTGGATCAATTCCCAGCTTCTCATAATGTGCAATGGCTTTTTCACCCCATTCAACCGGGTCGCCGGAGTCATGACGCAGGCCCTGATAGCGACTGGCGAACTCGACACCGAAATCACGCAGGAAAGCATCCATAGTGATGCAGTCGGTTAATGCAATGCCAAGTTGGTCGGGATATTCTTCCAGCCAGGCAGCAAGTGCAGCTCGCTGGCTGTTGGCTAGATCCGGGCTGATTTGCTGATGCGCCTGGAACCATTCGTGTGCCTGTGTTCCCATCGGCGTGAGGGAAAGCCGACGCGCCAGATCGTAGTTGCTGGTGCCCACGAACCAGGATTCCTGTTGCAGACGTTTCACGATGGTTTCTTGTACTTCACGAGAAAAACGTCGGCGGGTGCCAAAATCCATCAGATGGAAGCGCGACATATCAAGACCGGCGGTTAATGCCGAGAAGTCGGCTAATTTGCTTTCCAGCGTGTCGAGGGCTTGCGCAACGTCGGCCTGCGGTGAGCGATAGCGATGTACCATTTCACTGATAACCGCCAGCAAAGGAACTTCCCAGAGGATGACTTCACGCCACGGGCCGCTTAAACGAATATCCAGCTTGCCATTATCGTTGGACACGGTGACTTGTTCCGGGTTAAAGCGGAACTCGCGTAGCCAGTTAAGATAGTCGGCCTTAAAGAAAGGCAGGGCTGAGAGCCATTGATATTCATCATCCTGCAGGCGCAGGTGCTGCATCGCCTGAACCTGTTCACGAATAGCATCGGCATAAATACCCAGCAGATCGTCACCTCGGCAACGAAACTCCGCCGCGACATGCACATCGTAATAGTGATGAAACACGGCTTGCTGCATATGCAACTTATAAGCATCTGTATCCAGCAACGAGTGCAGAACAGGAGAAGCGAATTGTGTCATAGGTGCGCAGTAGCGTCCTCGTACAGGAGCGTTTAGTACAATAAACATCTTCAGGAACTGCTGGAGTATACCTTGTTTCGCAATTTATTGAACCCCGATCACACCATATGCCACCTTTCTGGTCGATGGCATTACGCGGTGCATGTTATAAAAATGTAGCAATAAAGGCGTTTGTACCTGAAAAGATGAAGATTCTGCATAGCGCGATTTACGCAACAGGAATAGACTGAACACCAGACTCTATAAAAGATGCTAAAGGTTATTTATGACTCAACAGCCACAAGCCAAATACCGTCACGATTATCGTGCGCCGGATTACCAGATTACTGATATTGACTTGACCTTTGACCTGGACGCGCAAAAGACGGTCGTTACCGCGGTCAGCCAGGCTGTCCGTCATGGTGCATCAGATGCTCCGCTTCGTCTTGATGGCGAAGATCTTAAACTGGTTTCTGTTCATATTAATGATGAGCCTTGGACCGCCTGGAAAGAAGAAGAGGGCGCACTGGTCATCAGTAATTTGCCGGAGCGTTTTACGCTTAAGATCGTTAATGAAATTAGCCCGGCGACGAATACCGCGCTGGAAGGGCTTTATCAGTCAGGCGATGCGCTTTGCACTCAGTGTGAAGCCGAAGGTTTCCGCCATATTACGTATTATCTTGACCGCCCGGACGTACTGGCGCGTTTTACCACCAAAATTATTGCCGATAAAACCAAATATCCCTTCCTGCTTTCCAACGGTAACCGCGTTGCGCAAGGCGAACTGGAAAACGGACGTCATTGGGTACAGTGGCAGGACCCGTTCCCGAAACCGTGCTACCTGTTTGCGTTGGTGGCAGGCGACTTCGACGTGCTGCGCGACACCTTCACCACGCGTTCTGGTCGCGAAGTTGCGCTGGAGCTGTACGTCGATCGCGGCAACCTTGATCGTGCGCCGTGGGCGATGACCTCGCTGAAAAACTCCATGAAATGGGATGAAGAACGCTTCGGCCTGGAGTATGACCTCGACATCTATATGATCGTCGCGGTGGATTTCTTCAATATGGGCGCAATGGAGAATAAAGGTCTGAATATCTTTAACTCCAAATATGTGCTGGCCCGTACCGACACCGCCACCGATAAAGATTACCTCGATATTGAGCGTGTTATTGGTCACGAATATTTCCACAACTGGACCGGTAACCGTGTGACCTGCCGCGACTGGTTCCAGCTCAGCCTGAAAGAAGGTTTAACCGTGTTCCGCGATCAGGAGTTCAGCTCTGACCTTGGTTCCCGCGCGGTAAACCGTATCAACAACGTGCGCACCATGCGCGGATTGCAGTTTGCGGAAGACGCCAGCCCGATGGCGCACCCGATCCGCCCGGATATGGTCATTGAGATGAACAACTTCTACACCCTGACCGTTTACGAGAAGGGCGCGGAAGTGATTCGCATGATCCACACCCTGCTGGGCGAAGAAAACTTCCAGAAAGGGATGCAGCTTTATTTCGAGCGTCATGATGGTAGTGCAGCGACCTGTGACGACTTTGTGCAGGCGATGGAAGATGCATCGAATGTCGATCTCTCTCATTTCCGCCGTTGGTACAGCCAGTCCGGTACGCCGGTTGTGACCGTCAAAGACGACTACAATCCAGAAACCGAGCAGTACACCCTGACCATCAGCCAGCGCACGCCAGCTACGCCGGATCAGGCAGAAAAACAGCCGCTGCATATTCCGTTTGCCATCGAACTGTATGATAACGAAGGCAAAGTGATCCCGTTGCAGAAAGGCGGTCATCCGGTCAATTCGGTGCTGAACGTCACCCAGGCGGAACAGACCTTTGTCTTTGATAATGTCTACTTCCAGCCGGTGCCTGCGCTGCTGTGCGAATTCTCTGCGCCAGTGAAACTGGAATATAAGTGGAGCGATCAGCAACTGACCTTCCTGATGCGTCATGCGCGTAATGATTTCTCCCGCTGGGATGCGGCGCAAAGCCTGCTGGCAACCTACATCAAGCTGAACGTCGCGCGTCATCAGCAAGGGCAGCCGCTGTCTCTGCCGGTGCATGTGGCTGACGCTTTCCGCGCGGTGCTGCTTGATGAGAAGATTGATCCGGCACTGGCGGCAGAAATCCTGACGCTGCCTTCCGTCAATGAAATGGCAGAACTGTTCGATATCATCGACCCGATTGCTATTGCTGAAGTACGCGAAGCACTCACTCGTACTCTGGCGACTGAACTGGCGGATGAGCTACTGGCTATTTACAACGCGAATTACCAGAGCGAGTACCGTGTTGAGCATGAAGATATTGCAAAACGCACTCTGCGTAATGCCTGCCTGCGCTTCCTTGCTTTTGGTGAAACGCATCTGGCTGACGTGCTGGTGAGCAAGCAATACCATGAAGCAAACAATATGACCGATGCGCTGGCAGCGCTTTCTGCGGCGGTTGCTGCACAGCTGCCTTGCCGTGACGCGCTGATGCAGGAGTACGACGACAAGTGGCATCAGGATGGTCTGGTGATGGATAAATGGTTTATCCTGCAAGCCACCAGCCCGGCGGCGAATGTGCTGGAGACGGTGCGTGGCCTGTTGCAGCATCGCTCATTTACCATGAGCAACCCGAACCGTATTCGTTCGTTGATTGGTGCGTTTGCGGGCAGCAACCCGGCAGCGTTCCATGCCGAAGATGGCAGCGGTTACCAGTTCCTGGTGGAAATGCTAACCGATCTCAACAGCCGTAACCCGCAGGTGGCTTCACGCCTGATTGAGCCGCTGATTCGCCTGAAACGTTACGATGCCAAACGTCAGGAGAAAATGCGCGCGGCGCTGGAGCAGTTGAAAGGGCTGGAAAATCTCTCTGGCGATCTGTACGAGAAGATAACTAAAGCACTGGCTTGATAAATAACCGAATGGCGGCAATAGCGCCGCCATTCGGGAATTTACCCCTGTTTTCTCAGGCGAGTTTCAGATTCACCACGCTGCATCACCCGTTGCAACACTTCCGCTTCCAGCTCCGCTAATCGCACCGACCCTAACCGGCGCGGACGGGGGATATCCACCGTCAAATCCAGACCAATTTTTCCCTCTTCAATTAACAACACCCGGTCAGCCATTGCTACCGCTTCGCTCACATCATGCGTCACCAACAGTACGGTAAAGCCGTGCTCCTGCCAAAGTGACACAATCAAATCCTGCATATCGAGCCGAGTCAGGGCGTCCAGCGCCCCGAGCGGTTCATCAAGCAATAATAAACCCGGTCGATGAATCAACGCTCTTGCCAGCGCCACTCGCTGTTTCTGCCCGCCTGAAAGTGCGGCAGGCCATTCCCCTGCGCGATTCTCCAGTCCTACTGCAGCCAACGCCCGACGCGCGGCATCGCGCCACTGGCCTTTAAGGCCTAACCCAACGTTATCAATCACCGATTTCCACGGCAGCAGACGCGCATCCTGAAACATCATTCGCGTGTCTTCCTGAATCTCAGCCAGCGGTGTGGTGCCCGCTAACACATCGCCAGCGGTTGGCGTTTCCAGACCTGCCAGCAGGCGCAGCAGGGTACTTTTGCCACCACCGCTGCGGCCCACCACCGCCACAAACTGACCAGCCGGAATATGTAAATCCAGTTGGTTCAGGACGATATTTTCCGCGTAATGTTTGCTTACTGCATTGAGCAACAATGGTGTGCCCTGGTTCAGACGAGCAGTATTCATACCGTGGCCTCCTTCAAATGATAAGCCGGGTTCCAGCGCAACCAGAGGCGCTCTAACAGCTGCGCGCTGACGTCAGCCAGTTTGCCGAGCAGGGCGTAAAGAATAATGGCGACTACCACCACGTCCGTTTGCAAAAACTCCCGCGCATTCATCGCCAGATAACCAATGCCGGAATTGGCAGAAATGGTTTCGGCAACAATCAACGTCAGCCACATCAGGCCCAATGCAAAACGCACGCCGACCATAATTGAGGGCAGGGCACCAGGCAGGATCACATGGATAAACAGCGGTATGCCGGATAATCCATAGCTACGCGCCATTTCCACCAACCCGCGATCGATATTACGGATGCCGTGCCAGGTGTTGATATAAATGGGGAATAGCGTGCCGAGCGCCACCAGAAAGATTTTTGCGGATTCATCAATGCCAAACCACAAAATCACCAGCGGGATCAGCGCCAGATGCGGCACGTTGCGCAACATCTGAATGGAGGTATCCAGCAGCCGTTCTCCCCAGCGCGACAGCCCGCTAATCAGTCCCAGAATCAAGCCCAGCGATCCGCCAATTGAAAAGCCAATGAGCGCCCGCCAGGAGCTGATCGCCAGGTGCTGCCACAATTCGCCGCTGGCGGAGAGCGTCCAGAACGCCGTCACCACTCCTTCCGGAGAGGGCAAAATACGCGTCGACAGCCAGCCAACTGAGGAGGCCAGTTGCCACACCGCCACGATGCCCACCGGTAAAAACCAGGGGGCAACGCGCAATAACCACTTTTTCACTGGCGTTGCCATTATCGTGTTCCTTAGCTTTGCGCGACTTTACGGGGGATAAAATCATTTGCCACCGCTTCGCCTTGCGGATTCAGCGGCTGCGGCTGGGGAATTTCCGGGATGGCGACATCCAGATGCGGGAACAGCAATTCGCCAACCCGATACGCTTCTTCCAGATGCGGGTAGCCCGAAAGCACAAAACTGTCGATGCCAAGTGCAGCGTATTCGTTGATTCGCGCGGCGACCGTCGGACCATCGCCCACCAGCGCCGTCCCGGCACCGCCGCGCACTAAGCCAACGCCCGCCCATAAATTGGGGCTGATCTCCAGATTGTCGCGCTTGCCGTTATGTAACGCCGCCATCCGCTGTTGTCCTACGGAATCCGTCCGGGCGAATGCGGCTTGTGCTTTGGCGATAGTCTCATCATCAAGATGCGAGATTAACCGCTCGGCGGCCTGCCACGCTTCGTCGTTGGTTTCACGAACAATCACATGCAGACGAATACCGAAACGAATTTTGCGTCCATGCGCGGCAGCTTTCGCCCGCACTTGTTCGATTTTCTCTTTAACCAGTTCCGGCGGTTCGCCCCAGGTGAGGTAGAGATCAACTTGTTCTGCCGCCAGCTCCTGGGCGACGTCTGACGATCCGCCAAAGTAAAGCGGAGGATACGGCTGTTGAATCGGCGGGAAGAGCAGTTTTGCTCCGCGCACATGAATATGTTTGCCGTTGAAATCGACGGTTTCTCCCAGCAATAAACGCCGCCAAACCTGGGTAAATTCCGCCGAGGCTTCGTAGCGCTCGCTATGATCAAGGAACACGCCGTCGCCTGCCAGTTCTTGTGGATCGCTGCCTGTGACCAGGTTAAACAACGCACGACCATTCGAGAGACGGTCAAGCGTGGCGGCCTGGCGGGCGGCAACGGTAGGTGATGTCACACTGGGGCGCAGGGCGACAAGAAACTTCAGCCGCTGCGTCACTGGGATCATCGACGCCGCCACCAGCCACGCATCTTCGCAGGAGCGCCCCGTTGGGATCAGCACACCGGTATAGCCCAGGCGATCCGCCGCTTGCGCAATTTGTTGCAGATAACCGTGATCAACCTGGCGTGAACCTTCTTCCGTTCCCAGATAATGCCCGTCACCGTGGGTCGGTAAAAACCAGAACATATTCAGACTCATAATTGTTTTCCTTCCAGTTGAGTGGGCTGCCAGATACGCTGGCGAATATCGACTTTTTTCGGCACCAGACGGTTTTCATAAAACAGATCTGCCGTTTGCTGCTGTAAGGCGGCAACTTCGGCGTTAACCGGTTTGATGGTGGTGGGAGGGCGATGATCCAGATACGAGGCAATCACCGGGGCTGGTAAGCCCATCGTTTTTGCCAATAAGGCGATGCTTTGCTCGCGCTGGCTGCGGGTTAACGCATCGGCCTCACTAAAGGTTGCCAGTACACCCTGAATAAATGCGCCGTTTTTTTCTGCATACGGACGGGCAGCCAGATAAAACGATCCGGTCTGATTGAGATCGGTGCCGTCTTTTAGCACCCGCACGCCGCCCTGTAATAATGCAGCGGAGTAGTAGGGATCCCAGATAGCCCATGCGTCGACGTTACCTTGCTGGAACGCGGCGCGGGCATCAGCGGGTGTCAGGTAAGTGGGTTGTATATCGGTAAACTTAAGCCCGGCCTGGCGTAGTGCGCGTAGTAAAAGATTGTGCGAACTGGAACCTTTCTGAAAGGCAACTTTGTGACCTTTAAGATCGGCTACGGTTTTGATCGGGCTGTTTTCTGCCACCAGAATCACTTCGGCTTTGGGCTTCGGCGGCTCGACGCCCACGTATACCAAATCAGCCCCGGCGGCCTGAGCAAAGATTGGCGGAATATCCCCGGTACTGCCGAGATCAATACTGCCAACGTTTAACGCCTCCAGCATCTGTGGGCCAGCCGGGAACTCCACCCAGGAGATTTTTGTTTGCGGATAGCGTTTTTCCAGCATTTGGTAATTTTTCGCCAGCACCGAACTGATGTTGCTTTTCTGATAGCCAATCCGTAACGCCTCTGGCGAAGACTCCGCGGCAACAGCAAGTGTAGAGACGCTAAGTAATCCCGCCAGCGCTAGTTTAATGATCTTACGCATGGGCATTACCTCGCAGAGACAGAAGATCGGGAACCTGAACATCGCGGCGGTGCAACGCCTGCCAGAAAGTTTCCAGCGCGGTATCAAGACGGGTTTGCAGATTTGGCGTGAACTGCGGCTTGTGGTGGTAATCAATCACCTGTGAGTCATCGGCAAACACGCCGTGCAGGATCTCCTGGGCTTTCAGCGCACTTAAAACTGGCTTAAGGGCATAATCGACCGCCAGCAGATGGGCCACCGTACCGCCCGTCGCCAGCGGTAGCACCACTTTGCCTTGCAACGCACGTTCTGGCAGCAGGTCGAGCAGGGTTTTTAGCGCACCGGAATAGGCGGCTTTATACACAGGCGTGGCGACAATCAGCCCGTCAGTCTGTTGCAACTGTTCGGTGAAGGTATTGAGTGCCGGACTATCGAAACGAGCATAAAGCAGATCTTCCGGGGCGAAGTTTTGCAGATTCCAGTGATAAACCTCTACATCCAGGCCATTCAGTTTTTCCCGCGCATATTCCAGCAAGGAGCTGGAGCGAGAAGGAAAGCGAGGACTACCCGCCAGGGTGATGACACGCATACTCTCTCCTTATAACCAATTGTTCTTGTTTTGTTAACATTGATAACAATTCGGTCAGTCTGTCGGAGAGACAAGAAAATGCCAAATATAAATTTTGTGTATCTTTTTCTAAAAATGAACTAAGGATTGAGGGATATGTATCACGTGTATTTATTTATTGGATATTCAATAAATGTTGAATCAATGAATTACTCGTTCAGGTAATAAGTAAATATTCATGAAATCTATAAATTAAAAATTTGTCACTTATTGGATTAAGGATGCTTGATTTAAATGGCGGGCAATTGTTGTTATTATTAAGTCCAATGTCATTTAAAGGCATTATCATATTTACGAAGAGATCAGGATGATGACGATGAAAAAAAGTGTATTGACGGCGTTTATAACTGTGGTATGTGCAACGTCCAGCGTTATGGCTGCTGATGATAATGCTATCACGGATGGCTCAGTAACATTTAATGGTAAAGTTATTGCTCCAGCTTGTACTCTGGTCGCTGCGACGAAAGATTCCGTGGTGACTTTGCCAGATGTTAGTGCCACGAAGTTGCAAACCAATGGTCAGGTTTCTGGCGTGCAAACTGATGTGCCAATTGAATTAAAAGATTGTGATACTACCGTAACAAAAAATGCAACGTTCACCTTTAATGGCACTGCGGATACTACTCAGATTACAGCGTTTGCTAACCAGGCCTCATCTGATGCTGCTACAAACGTGGCCCTGCAAATGTATATGAATGATGGTACAACGGCCATCACGCCAGACACAGAAACCGGGAACATTTTGTTGCAAGATGGAGATCAGACGTTGACTTTTAAAGTTGATTATATCGCTACGGGGAAAGCGACTTCTGGTAATGTGAATGCGGTAACAAATTTCCATATTAACTATTATTAATAGAACTCATTAATTGTTTTATTAATTAGTACCCCTCCAGTGTTCTGGAGGGGATATTCATATTTTTTAAGAGTGACTATTTATGAAAACTTGCATAACAAAGGGAATTGTGACCGTAAGTTTAACGGCAATATTACTCAGCTGCTCATCCGCATGGGCGGCAGGTAAAGGCGGGATTGGACTTGCAGCAACACGTCTTGTTTATTCAGAAGGTGAAGAGCAAATTTCACTGGGTGTACGTAACACCAGTCCGGATGTTCCTTATCTTATTCAGTCATGGGTGATGACCCCAGATAATAAAAAATCAGCAGACTTTATTATTACACCACCGCTATTTGTGCTGAATCCGGCTAATGAGAATCTGTTACGCATTATGTACATTGGTGCGCCGTTGGCGAAAGACAGAGAAACCCTTTTCTTCACTAGCGTACGGGCAGTCCCTTCAACAACGAAGCGGGAAGAGGGAAATACCCTGAAGATTGCCACACAAAGCGTCATCAAACTTTTCTGGCGACCAAAAGGTTTAGCGTATCCCTTAGGCGAGGCTCCGGCGAAACTGCGTTGCACTTCGTCAGCTGACATGGTTACGGTCAGTAACCCAACACCTTATTTCATTACCCTGACAGACCTGAAAATAGGTGGAAAAGTAGTTAAAAATCAAATGATTTCCCCCTTTGATAAATACCAATTTCCTCTGCCAAAGGGTGCTCAAAACAGTAGCGTAACGTACCGAACCATCAATGACTACGGGGCGGAAACGCCGCAACTCAACTGTAAATCGTAAGCCGTCTTCAGTTAAGAGAGCGAGATGCCTAGAACTCACCGACAACACAGCCTGTTAACCTCTGGTGGAGTGCCATCGTTTATTGGTGGGCTGGTGGTGTTTGTGTCGGCGGCGTTCAATGCACAAGCTGAAACCTGGTTCGATCCCGCCTTTTTCAAAGATGATCCCTCAATGGTGGCCGATTTGTCCCGTTTCGAAAGAGGGCAAAAAATAACGCCAGGGGTTTATCGTGTCGATATTGTTCTGAATCAGACAATGGTAGATACGCGCAACGTTAATTTTGTTGAGATAACGCCAGAGAAGGGGATTGCCGCCTGTTTGACGACTGAAAGCCTGGATGCAATGGGCGTGAATACTGATGCATTTCCGGCTTTTAAACAACTGGACAAACAAGCGTGTGCGCCATTGGCAGAGATTATTCCGGATGCCAGCGTAACCTTTGATGTGAATAAACTCCGTCTGGAAATTTCAGTACCGCAAATTGCTATAAAAAGTAACGCCCGTGGCTATGTTCCCCCTGAACGCTGGGATGAAGGGATCAACGCATTATTACTGGGATATTCTTTTAGCGGGGCCAACAGTATTCATAGCAGTTCAGATAGTGATTCCACAGATAGCTATTTTTTGAATTTAAACAGTGGCGTGAATTTAGGTCCGTGGCGATTGCGCAATAATTCCACATGGAGTCGTAGTAGCGGGCAAACCGCAGAATGGAAGAATCTCAGCAGCTATTTGCAGCGGGCGGTTATTCCTCTGAAAGGCGAACTGACCGTTGGTGATGATTATACCGCAGGCGATTTTTTCGACAGCGTCAGCTTTCGTGGCGTACAGCTGGCGTCAGATGACAACATGCTGCCAGACAGCCTGAAAGGGTTTGCGCCTGTGGTGCGTGGTATCGCCAAAAGCAATGCCCAGATAACGATTAAGCAAAACGGCTACACCATTTACCAAACTTATGTCTCGCCAGGTGCTTTTGAGATTAGTGATCTCTACTCCACGTCGTCGAGCGGTGATTTGCTGGTTGAAATAAAAGAAGCTGACGGCAGCATCAATAGTTACAGCGTGCCCTTTTCCAGTGTGCCATTACTCCAGCGTCAGGGGAGAATCAAATACGCGGTGACGCTGGCGAAATACAGAACCAATAGTAATGATCAGCAAGAAAGTAAATTTGCTCAGGCCACGCTGCAATGGGGCGGACCGTGGGGAACGACCTGGTATGGCGGTGGACAATATGCTGAATATTACCGTGCTGCTATGTTGGGGCTGGGTTTTAACCTCGGCGATTTCGGAGCGATTTCGTTCGACGCGACCCAGGCGAAAAGTACACTGGCAGACCAAAGTGAACATAAAGGGCAGTCATATCGTTTTCTGTATGCCAAAACGCTCAACCATTTGGGCACTAACTTTCAATTGATGGGCTATCGCTATTCGACGTCGGGCTTCTACACCCTTTCCGACACCATGTATAAACACATGGATGGCTACGAATTTAATGACGGTGATGATGAAGATACGCCGATGTGGTCGCGTTATTACAATTTGTTTTACACCAAACGTGGCAAACTGCAGGTCAATATCTCCCAGCAATTAGGCGATTACGGTTCGTTTTATTTAAGTGGTAGCCAGCAAACATACTGGCATACCGATCAACAGGATCGGCTATTACAGTTTGGCTACAACACGCAAATTAAAGATCTCTCACTGGGCGTTTCCTGGAACTACAGTAAGTCCCGTGGTCAACCTGATGCTGATCAAGTATTTGCACTTAATTTTTCCCTGCCGCTCAATCTGTTGCTCCCCAGAAGTAATGATAGCTATACCAGGAAAAAAAATTACGCATGGATGACCTCTAATACCAGTATCGATAACGAAGGGCACACTACACAAAATCTTGGTTTAACGGAGACACTGCTCGATGACGGTAACCTGAGCTACAGCGTGCAACAGGGATATAACAGCGAGGGGGAAACGGCGAATGGTAGCGCCAGCATGGACTACAAAGGGGCGTTTGCGGATGCCCGAGTGGGCTACAACTACAGCGATAACGGTAGCCAACAACAACTTAACTACGCCCTTTCAGGCAGTTTAGTTGCTCATTCACGGGGCATTACCCTGGGGCAATCTCTGGGGGAAACCAACGTTCTGATTGCAGCACCAGGCGCGGAAAATACTCGTGTGGCGAATAGCACCGGGCTGAAAACTGACTGGCGCGGATATACCGTTGTTCCCTATGCCACTTCTTATCGTGAAAATCGAATCGTACTTGATGCTGCATCGTTAAAACGTAACGTGGATCTTGAAAATGCAGTAGTAAATGTAGTTCCCACCAAAGGGGCGTTGGTTCTGGCGGAGTTTAATGCCCATGCGGGGGGAAGGGTATTAATGAAAACATCAACGCAGGGTATACCGCTGCGTTTTGGCGCGATAGCGACGCTGGACGGCGTACAGACTAATAGCGGCATAATTGATGATGATGGCTCGCTCTATATGGCGGGTTTACCGGCGAAGGGAACAATAACCGTGCGCTGGGGCGAAGCACCCGATCAAATTTGTCATATCAGTTACCAGCTTACCGAACAACAAATTAACGCTGCGATTACGCGAATGGATGCCATATGCAGATAATCTTTGGAGAAAAATGCGTGTCATTACTACGACTATTTTTTGCCGCCGTCTTAATGCTATGGTGCGCTCAAACCGCTGCTTATAGCGGGCAGTGTCATACCACTCAGGGGAATCCCTATATTGGCGTCAATTTTGGCGTTAAAACCCTGGAGGAAGAAGAAAATACTGCAGGGGTAGTTAAAGACAAATTTTATCAGTGGAACGAATCGAATGATTATTATGTTTCCTGTGATTGCGATAAAGACAATGTCAGAAGTGGCCGATGGGCATTCGCCGCGGATTCACCGTTAGTCTATTTAGGCGACAACTGGTACAAAATTAATGACTATCTTGCCGCCAAAGTTTTATTGCAGGTTAAAGGCAGTTCTCCTACTGCGGTTCCTTTTGAAAACGTGGGCACAGGGGCAGATACCCGGTGGCATATTTGTGACCCCGGCGGTCAACGTTTAGGCGGCCAGGGGGCTAGCGGTAATAGCGGTAGCTTTTCCCTGAAAATATTGCAGCCGTTCGTTGGTTCGGTCGTCATTCCTCCTATGGCGCTGGCGCGATTATTTGAATGCTACAACATACCCGCAGGTGATTCCTGCACGACTACAGGTACACCGGTTTTAGTGTATTACCTGTCTGGTACGATCAATTCACTTGGCTCATGTTCCGTCAATGCCGGAGAGACAATCGAAGTCGATCTGGGCGACGTATTTGCGGCTAACTTTCGTGTTGTAGGGCATAAGCCTCTTGGGGCCAGAACGGCAGAACTTGCAGTCCCAGTCAGGTGTAACACGGGAAACGAAGGGTTAGTTAACGTCAACCTGAGTCTGACGGCAACCTCAGACCCCAGCTATCCCCAGGCGATTAAGACGTCACGTCCTGGCGTGGGCGTTGTGGTGACCGATAGCCAGAACAACATTATTTCCCCGGCGGGTGGAACACTACCGCTCTCTATTCCTGATGATGCAGACAGTATCGCGCGAATGAATGTCTATCCGGTCAGCACGACAGGCGTACCACCAGAAACCGGGCGATTTGAAGCCACGGCAACGGTGAGAATAAATTTTGATTAACGCGTGAACGTATGAAGAAAAAAACAATATTTCAGTACGTTATCTTGTTCTTTAGCTTTCTTAACACCCATGTCGGGATGGCTGGGCCTGAGCAAGTCAGTATGCATATTTATGGTAATGTGGTCGATCAGGGCTGTGATGTTGCCACCAAAAGCGCATTACAAAATATTCATATTGGCGATTTTAATATCAGTGATTTTCAGGCTGCGAATACCGTAAGCACAGCTGCTGATTTGAATATCGATATCACCGGTTGTGCCGCTGGTATTACTGGCGCGGACGTCCTTTTTAGCGGCGAGGCTGACACCCTTGCGCCGACACTACTCAAACTAACTGACACAGGCGGAAGCGGTGGTATGGCAACGGGGATTGCCGTGCAAATTCTTGATGCGCAAAGTCAGCAAGAAATCCCGCTCAATCAGGTCCAGCCTCTTACGCCCTTAAAAGCGGGGGATAACACACTCAAATATCAACTTCGCTATAAGTCCACAAAGGCGGGGGCTACGGGCGGTAATGCGACGGCGGTTCTCTATTTTGATCTGGTTTACCAGTGAAGGAGTGATGTTGAAACGGATAATCTGGATTCTGTGCTTACTGGGTTTAACGGGGAGTTGTGAGCTATTTGCCCATGATGGCACGGTCAACATCAGCGGATCGTTTCGCCGTAATACATGCGTGCTGGCACAGGATAGCAAGCAAATCAATGTGCAGTTAGGCGATGTCTCGCTGACACGTTTTTCTCATGGGAACTATGGCCCGGAGAAATCTTTCATCATTAATTTGCAGGATTGCGGAACAGATGTCAGCACGGTTGACGTTACCTTTTCAGGAACACCCGACGGAATGCAGAGCGAAATGCTGTCCATTGAAAGTGGTACGGATGCAGCCAGCGGGCTGGCAATTGCGATTCTGGATGATGCGAAAATATTGATTCCGCTTAACCAGGCAAGTAAAGACTACAGCTTACATAGCGGTAAGGTGCCATTAACTTTTTATGCGCAATTGCGACCTGTTAATAGCGATGTGCAGTCGGGTAAAGTGAATGCCAGCGCGACATTTGTACTTCATTATGACTAATACGTGGAACAGATTGACGCTCGCGATTTTTGCCGTTTTATCGCTGCTGGTGGCGGGGAAATTGCAGGCAGGAGTGGTGGTTGGCGGAACGCGATTTATCTTCCCGGCAGACAGAGAATCGATATCTATTTCACTGACTAATACCAGTCAGGAATCCTGGCTTATTAACAGTAAAATCAATCGCCCAACGCGTTGGGCCGGGGGGGAAGCGTCGACAGTGCCAGCACCATTACTGGCCGCGCCGCCACTTATTCTCCTTAAGCCCGGTACTACAGGCACATTGCGCTTGCTGAGAACGGAAAGCGACATCTTGCCTGTGGATCGCGAAACGCTATTTGAGTTAAGCATTGCCAGCGTACCATCCGGCAAAGTTGAAAATCAGAGCGTAAAAGTGGCGATGCGCTCGATATTTAAACTGTTCTGGCGACCCGAAGGTTTGCCGGGCGACCCGCTGGAAGCTTATCAACAATTACGCTGGACACGGAATTCGCAGGGTGTACAACTCACTAACCCAACGCCTTACTACATTAACCTGATTCAGGTGAGCGTAAATGGTAAAGCGTTAAGTAATGCGGGAGTTGTGCCACCTAAAAGCCAGCGTCAGACAAGCTGGTGTCAGACAATAGCACCGTGTCATGTCGCCTGGCGGACGATAAATGATTACGGCGGGTTGAGTGCAAAGAAGGAGCAAAATCTGCTCTGAAACAGGCTCGGAAAACGTTTGCGCTTTTTTTGCCACAGGTCAATTCCCTTTTGGTCCGAACTCGCACATAATACGCCCCCGGTTTGCACACCGGGAATCCAGGAGAGTTCATGTACTACCCCTTCGTTCGTAAAGCCCTTTTCCAGCTCGATCCAGAGCGCGCTCATGAGTTTACTTTTCAGCAATTACGCCGCATTACCGGAACGCCGTTTGAAGCACTGGTGCGGCAGAAAGTGCCTGCGAAACCTGTTAACTGCATGGGCCTGACGTTTAAAAATCCGCTTGGTCTGGCAGCCGGTCTTGATAAAGACGGGGAGTGCATTGACGCGTTAGGCGCGATGGGATTTGGATCGATCGAGATCGGTACCGTCACGCCACGTCCACAGCCAGGTAATGACAAGCCGCGTCTCTTTCGTCTGGTAGATGCCGAAGGTTTGATCAACCGTATGGGCTTTAATAATCTTGGCGTTGATAACCTCGTAGAGAACGTAAAAAAAGCCCATTATGATGGCGTCCTGGGTATTAACATCGGCAAAAATAAAGATACGCCGGTGGAGCAGGGTAAAGATGACTATCTGATTTGTATGGAAAAAATCTATGCTTATGCGGGATATATCGCCATCAATATTTCATCGCCGAATACCCCAGGACTACGCACACTGCAATATGGCGAAGCGCTGGATGATCTCTTAACCGCGATTAAAAATAAGCAAAATGATTTGCAAGCGATGCACCATAAATATGTGCCGATCGCAGTGAAGATCGCGCCGGATCTTTCTGAAGAAGAATTGATCCAGGTTGCCGATAGTTTAGTTCGCCATAATATTGATGGCGTTATTGCAACCAATACCACTCTCGATCGTTCTCTGGTTCAGGGAATGAAAAATTGCGATCAAACCGGTGGCTTAAGTGGTCGTCCGCTTCAGTTAAAAAGCACAGAAATTATTCGCCGCTTGTCACAGGAATTAAACGGTCGCTTACCGATCATCGGTGTTGGCGGCATTGACTCGGTTATCGCTGCGCGTGAAAAGATTGCTGCGGGGGCCTCACTGGTGCAAATTTATTCTGGTTTTATTTTTAAAGGTCCGCCGCTGATTAAAGAAATCGTTACCCATATCTAATTATTTCTTCGAATTCCTCTTTATAAGATAATCAGGGCTTTATTTTAAGCCCTGGTTGTTTTATATTCATCGCTGTTGCTTATTTAGACATTTTGTACTTTTATTGTTGAGGTTATTAAGCGAAGCGACAATGGATTGTGTTGCTGCGGTTTTATAGGGTAGGGGAGAGGCAGATGCGAATTAAACCAGACGATAACTGGCGTTGGTATTACGATGAAGAGCACGATCGAATGATGCTCGATTTAGCCAATGGTATGCTATTTCGCTCACGTTTTGAGCGCAAAATGTTGACTCCAGATGCCTTTTCTCCCGCAGGCTTTTGCGTTGACGATGCTGCGCTCTATTTCTCGTTTGAAGAAAAGTGCCGCGATTTTAATTTATCTAAAGAACAAAAAGCCGAACTGGTGCTGAATGCACTGGTAGCAATTCGTTATCTCAAACCGCAAATGCCGAAAAGCTGGCATTTTGTTTCCCATGGAGAAATGTGGGTGCCCATGCCGGGCGATGCGGCCTGCGTTTGGTTGAGCGATACTCACGAGCAAGTCAATTTGCTGGTCGTTGAATCTGGCGAAAATGCCGCGCTATGTCTGCTAGCCCAACCCTGCGTTGTTATTGCGGGTCGCGCGATGCAGTTGGGCGACGCCATTAAAATCATGAACGACAGGCTGAAACCGCAGGTGAATGTTGACAGCTTCAGCCTCGAACAGGCAGTCTAACGCGCCAACTTAAGTGCAGTCTTCGGTACACAGCTACAGCAAAGAATGGTGCCATCATCGCCCATTGCTGATTTTTTCAGCGGCGTGACTTCGCCTTCTAAAAGCTGAACACGGCAACTTCCACAAATGCCCGCGCGGCAAGAATAAGGGATACGAATTCCCTGATTTTCTAATTGCTCCAGCAACACCTGCTGGTTATTTCCACGAAATGCCTGTCCCTGCCAGTCAATATCTACATTTGCGTCCGGTTGTTGCGTGATGTTGACGGTATCATCAGCGGCGGCTGCGCCGTAAATTTTAGCCGGAGCCGTTGCCAGAATTTCCACCTCATCGCCAATGCGAATTACGCCGCTATTACGGGCAATTAAATTCTGGCCAAAATCGACATCGCCGTTATCCTGGGCAGTGCGGAAAGATTGCAATGTTTTTAATGGTTCGCCTGCCGGATGTTTTTGCCCTTTTTCTGGGCTGACGGTGGTGAAAATACAGCGGCTACAAGGTTTAACCACATCAAACACCACATCACCAATACGAATCACTTTCCAGCTATCTTCTTCCCAGGCTGACGCGCCGGAAACCACCAGATTAGGGCGGAATTGCTCCATTTTTACACTGGCCGGACAACGTTGTTGGAGATCACGTAACGAGGCTTCGTTAGCAAGAAGGTAAGGATAGCCATCAGCAAATGACAGGGGTACAGTGTTGTGGCGTTTCACGCGCCGCGTCATTTGTGGCCCCACCCAGCGCAACTGCACTTCGCGGGAGAAAAATCCACTTAGCCATTTGTTGATCGCGTCTGGCGCAATTCGCGCGGTAAAATGTGTGCCCCAAACTTCGGTTGGTGCGTCTTGTGTGGCGAAATCAGCAAAACGAACATATGCGCTACTGCCATCTGGTGCGGTGAGATGCAAGCCATCATGCACAGGTGAAGGAGTAAACCGTACCATTTGCGGAAACTGGCGAGCGGTAATAAACGTACCGTCAGGTTCCGTGATCATAAAGATGCGATCGAAGGCCAGACCACTGACATCTGCCAGAGCATGTGTAAGACCAATGCCGCGCATCGATTTAACAGGATGAATAAAAAGCCGGGTTAATGTCGCCACGGTGCGGTCCTCAAATGAAAATAAGCCCTCAACTTTATGACATGACGCGCTTATTAGCTATAATGCGCAACAATTTTCTTAGCGCCTGTCCCATTAGGCTATTTTATTTGTCAGTTTGGCCCAGGGAAGTGCTCGAAATCCTCACGTACTTGTGTACGCTCCGGTTTCTCCGCGCTGTCCATGTCCAGACTGACTGCAACAATTACGCCTACTGCGGTAGGCTCTTAGAGTAAAAGTGACGATATGAATTCTCTGTTTGCCAGTACGGCCCGTGGGCTGGAAGAGCTGTTAAAAACTGAACTGGAAAACCTGGGGGCCGTTGAATGCCAGGTGGTTCAGGGTGGGGTCCATTTCAAGGGCGACACACGGCTTGTTTACCAGAGCCTGATGTGGAGCCGCCTGGCCTCGCGTATTATGTTGCCGCTGGGCGAGTGTAAGGTTTACAGCGATTTAGACCTCTATCTCGGTGTTCAGGCGATCAACTGGACAGAGATGTTTAATCCTGGCGCGACCTTCGCTGTCCACTTCAGTGGTTTGAATGACACCATCCGCAACAGTCAGTACGGTGCGATGAAAGTGAAAGACGCGATTGTCGATGCTTTCACGCGGAAAAATCTGCCGCGTCCAAATGTTGATCGCGATGCGCCGGATATCCGCGTTAACGTCTGGCTGCATAAAGAAACCGCCAGTATCGCCCTTGATCTCAGTGGTGATGGTTTACATCTGCGTGGCTATCGCGATCGTGCTGGTATTGCGCCGATCAAAGAAACCCTGGCAGCCGCTATTGTGATGCGATCCGGCTGGCAGCCAGGAACACCGCTGCTCGATCCGATGTGTGGTTCCGGTACGTTGCTGATTGAAGCGGCGATGCTGGCGACCGATCGCGCACCAGGCTTGCACCGTGGGCGTTGGGGCTTTAGCGGCTGGGCGCAGCATGATGAAGCTATCTGGCAGGAAGTGAAAGCGGAAGCGCAAACTCGCGCCCGTAAAGGTCTGGCTGAGTACAACTCTCATTTATACGGTTCCGACAGCGACGCACGGGTGATTCAACGTGCGCGCACTAACGCCCGTCTTGCGGGGATTGGTGAACTGATCACCTTTGAGGTGAAAGATGTCGCGCAACTGACCAATCCGCTGCCGAAAGGGCCGTACGGTACAGTGTTGAGCAACCCGCCATACGGTGAACGTCTGGACAGCGAACCGGCGCTGATTGCGCTGCATAGTCTGCTGGGCCGAATCATGAAAAACCAGTTCGGTGGCTGGAATCTCTCTTTGTTTAGTGCCTCGCCGGATCTGTTAAGTTGCCTGCAGTTGCGTGCAGACAAACAGTACAAAGCGAAAAACGGTCCATTAGACTGCGTGCAGAAAAATTACCACGTTGCCGAAAGCACACCAGACAGCAAACCGGCAATGGTGGCAGAAGACTACGCCAACCGTCTGCGTAAGAACCTCAAAAAATTCGAGAAGTGGGCGCGTCAGGAAGGCATTGAATGCTACCGCCTGTACGACGCCGATCTACCGGAATACAACGTTGCAGTTGACCGTTATGCCGACTGGGTGGTGGTGCAGGAGTATGCGCCGCCAAAAACTATTGATGCGCACAAAGCGCGTCAGCGTCTGTTCGATATTATCGCTGCAACCATTTCGGTACTGGGGATTGCGCCAAACAAACTGGTGCTGAAAACCCGTGAACGCCAGAAGGGCAAAAATCAGTACCAGAAACTGGGCGAGAAGGGCGAGTTTCTCGAAGTCACCGAATATAACGCTCACTTGTGGGTGAACCTGACGGATTACCTCGATACCGGTCTGTTCCTCGATCACCGTATCGCCCGTCGTATGCTCGGTCAGATGAGCAAAGGCAAAGATTTCCTCAACCTGTTCTCTTATACCGGCAGCGCCACCGTGCACGCGGGATTAGGCGGTGCACGCAGCACCACCACCGTGGATATGTCGCGTACTTATCTGGAGTGGGCAGAACGCAACCTGCGTCTGAATGGCCTAACCGGGCGTGCGCATCGCCTGATTCAGGCCGATTGCCTGGCGTGGCTGCGTGAGGCAAATGAACAGTTCGATCTGATCTTTATCGATCCACCAACCTTCTCTAACTCAAAACGAATGGAAGATGCGTTTGATGTTCAGCGCGATCATCTGGCGCTGATGAAAGATTTGAAACGTCTGCTGCGTGCTGGTGGGACGATCATGTTCTCGAACAACAAACGTGGCTTCCGTATGGATCTTGACGGACTGGCAAAACTGGGACTGAAAGCACAAGAAATTACGCAAAAAACGCTCTCCCAGGATTTCGCCCGAAACCGCCAGATCCACAACTGCTGGCTGATTACCGCAGCCTGAAAGGAATAGTAATGTCATTAATCAGTATGCATGGCGCATGGCTGTCGTTCAGCGACGCGCCGCTTCTCGATAACGCAGAACTGCATATCGAAGATAACGAACGTGTTTGTCTGGTAGGCCGCAACGGCGCAGGCAAATCGACGTTAATGAAAATCCTCAACCGTGAACAAGGGCTGGATGACGGTCGCATTATTTACGAGCAAGATTTGATTGTAGCTCGTCTGCAACAGGATCCGCCGCGTAACGTTGAGGGGAGTGTTTATGATTTCGTTGCCGAAGGCATTGAAGAACAAGCGGAATACCTGAAACGCTATCACGATATTTCGCGCCTGGTGATGAACGACCCGAGCGAGAAAAATCTCAACGAACTGGCGAAGGTTCAGGAACAGTTGGATCACCACAACCTGTGGCAGCTGGAAAACCGCATTAACGAAGTGCTGGCGCAACTGGGGTTAGATCCTAACGTTGCGCTGTCGTCGCTTTCCGGCGGCTGGTTGCGTAAAGCGGCATTAGGACGCGCGCTGGTGAGCAATCCGCGCGTATTGCTGCTCGACGAACCGACTAACCACCTGGATATCGAAACCATCGACTGGCTGGAAGGATTCCTTAAAACCTTCAATGGGACGATAATTTTCATCTCCCACGACCGTTCGTTTATCCGCAATATGGCGACGCGCATTGTTGATCTCGATCGCGGCAAGCTTGTGACCTATCCTGGGAATTACGACCAGTACCTGCTGGAAAAAGAAGAAGCCCTGCGCGTGGAAGAACTACAAAATGCCGAGTTCGATCGCAAACTGGCGCAGGAAGAGGTGTGGATCCGCCAGGGGATCAAAGCACGCCGTACCCGTAATGAAGGCCGCGTACGCGCCCTGAAAGCAATGCGTCGCGAGCGTGGCGAACGTCGCGAAGTGATGGGTACCGCAAAAATGCAGGTGGAAGAAGCCAGTCGCTCCGGTAAGATCGTTTTCGAAATGGAAGACGTTTGCTACCAGGTTGACGGTAAGCAACTGGTGAAAGATTTTTCGGCCCAGGTTCTACGTGGCGACAAAATTGCCCTGATTGGCCCGAATGGGTGCGGCAAAACCACGCTGCTGAAACTGATGCTCGGTCAGCTTCAGGCGGACAGCGGGCGTATTCACGTTGGCACCAAACTGGAAGTGGCTTATTTCGATCAGCACCGTGCGGAACTGGATCCCGATAAAACGGTGATGGATAACCTTGCTGAAGGTAAGCAAGAGGTGATGGTTAACGGCAAGCCACGCCATGTTTTGGGCTATTTGCAGGACTTCCTGTTCCATCCGAAACGGGCAATGACGCCGGTACGTGCGCTTTCTGGCGGTGAGCGTAACCGCTTGTTGTTGGCGCGTTTGTTCCTCAAACCAAGCAACTTATTGATTCTTGACGAACCGACCAACGATCTTGATGTTGAAACGCTGGAACTGCTGGAAGAACTGATCGACAGCTACCAGGGCACGGTATTGCTGGTGAGCCACGATCGTCAGTTTGTCGATAACACCGTTACAGAATGCTGGATCTTCGAAGGCGGCGGTAAAATTGGTCGTTATGTCGGCGGTTATCATGATGCCCGTGGTCAGCAAGAACAGTATGTGGCGCTCAAACAGCCTGCGGTGAAAAAAATCGAAGAAGCCGCCGCGCCAAAAGCAGAAACTGTAAAACGCAGCAGTAGCAAACTAAGCTATAAATTGCAGCGCGAACTGGAGCAGCTACCGCAATTGCTCGAAGATCTGGAGGCGAAGCTGGAAGCCCTACAGACGCAGGTGGCGGATGCTTCCTTCTTCAGTCAGCCCCATGAGCAGACACAAAAAGTGCTCGCCGATATGGCTGCTGCAGAGCAGGAGCTGGAGCAAGCCTTTGAACGCTGGGAGTATCTTGAAGCGTTAAAAAATGGTGGCTGATCGCAAAATAGTCGATTTAAACAGAGACAGCTGACAACGGTAAAATTGCCTGATGAACTGGGTTTATCAGGCATGAAAACCAACACTTTGTTAGTCATCTGTAAAATAGCGCATCATTAAGGAGTACCAATGTGCGAACATCATCATGCCGCGAAGCACATCCTGTGCTCGCAGTGTGACATGCTGGTGGCGTTACCGCGCCTTGAGCATGGTCAGAAAGCGGCATGTCCCCGGTGTGGCACAACGTTAACCGTGGCGTGGGATGCCCCTCGGCAGCGTCCCACCGCCTATGCGTTGGCTGCACTGTTCATGCTGTTGCTGTCCAACTTGTTTCCTTTTGTGAATATGAACGTTGCAGGAGTTACCAGTGAAATTACATTACTGGAAATTCCCGGCGTGCTTTTTTCTGAGGACTACGCCAGCCTCGGCACCTTTTTCCTGTTGTTTGTGCAACTGGTTCCCGCGTTTTGTCTGATAACCATTCTGTTACTGGTGAATCGCGCGGAATTACCGGTCCGTTTAAAAGAGCAACTGGCACGGGTGCTTTTTCAACTCAAAACCTGGGGAATGGCGGAGATTTTCCTCGCGGGTGTGCTGGTCAGTTTCGTTAAACTGATGGCCTACGGCAGCATTGGTGTCGGCAGCAGCTTTCTCCCCTGGTGTTTATTTTGTGTCCTGCAACTGCGCGCCTTTCAGTGCGTTGATCGTCGCTGGTTATGGGACGATATCGCCCCGATGCCAGAACTGCGCCAGCCGCTAAAACCTGGCGTCACGGGGATACGTCAGGGGCTGCGTTCGTGCTCCTGTTGTACGGCAATCCTTCCTGCTGACGAACCTGTGTGCCCGCGTTGTAGTACCAAAGGGTACGTTCGACGTAGAAACAGCCTGCAATGGACACTCGCGCTGCTTGTTACGTCCATCATGCTGTATCTTCCGGCTAATATTTTGCCCATCATGGTGACGGATTTATTAGGCTCGAAGATGCCATCGACGATTCTCGCTGGGGTCATCCTGTTATGGAGCGAAGGCTCTTACCCCGTCGCTGCGGTTATCTTTCTGGCCAGTATTATGGTGCCAACGTTAAAGATGATCGCCATAGCGTGGTTGTGTTGGGATGCCAAAGGGCATGGCAAGCGCGACAGTGAAAGAATGCATTTGATTTATGAAGTTGTTGAGTTTGTAGGCCGCTGGTCGATGATTGACGTTTTCGTTATCGCGGTGCTCTCGGCGCTGGTGCGTATGGGAGGTTTAATGAGTATTTATCCGGCAATGGGTGCATTAATGTTTGCTTTAGTCGTCATAATGACAATGTTTTCTGCTATGACGTTTGACCCGCGTTTGTCGTGGGATCGTCAACCTGAATCAGAGCATGAGGAGTCCTGACAGTATGGAATCTAATAATGGGGAAGCCAAAATCCAGAAAGTGAAGAACTGGTCTCCCGTGTGGATATTTCCTATCGTCACGGCGCTCATTGGGGCCTGGGTTCTTTTTTATCATTACAGCCATCAGGGGCCGGAAGTGACCCTGATCACCGCGAATGCGGAAGGAATAGAAGGTGGTAAAACCACCATTAAAAGCCGTAGCGTTGACGTCGGCGTGGTTGAAAGCGCCACACTGGCTGATGATTTGACGCACGTTGAAATCAAAGCGCGGCTGAATTCCGGTATGGAAAAATTGCTGCATAAAGATACCGTCTTTTGGGTGGTTAAACCGCAGATTGGTCGAGAAGGGATTAGCGGCCTGGGAACTCTGCTGTCTGGTGTTTATATCGAACTGCAGCCAGGCGCGAAAGGCAGCAAAATGGATAAATACGATTTGCTGGACTCACCACCGTTGGCCCCGCCTGATGCGAAAGGTATCCGTGTGATTCTCGATAGCAAAAAAGCCGGGCAGCTCTCGCCAGGAGATCCCGTGCTGTTCCGTGGCTATCGGGTAGGTTCGGTTGAAACCAGCACCTTCGATACGCAAAAACGCAATATCAGCTATCAACTGTTCATCAATGCACCTTATGACCGACTGGTGACCAGCAATGTTCGCTTCTGGAAAGATAGTGGCATTGCGGTTGATCTGACGTCAGCGGGGATGCGTGTGGAGATGGGCTCATTGACAACGCTGCTTAGTGGCGGTGTTAGCTTTGATGTGCCGGAAGGTCTGGATTTAGGGCAGCCAGTGGCACCGAAAACAGCTTTCGTTTTGTATGATGATCAGAAGAGCATTCAGGATTCGTTGTACACCGATCACATTGATTATCTGATGTTCTTTAAAGATTCGGTACGCGGCCTGCAACCGGGAGCTCCGGTAGAATTCCGGGGTATTCGCCTTGGTACCGTAAGCAAAGTGCCATTCTTTGCACCGAATATGCGTCAGACATTTAACGATGATTACCGTATTCCGGTACTGATTCGTATCGAGCCAGAGCGGCTGAAAATGCAGCTTGGCGAAAATGCGGATGTTGTTGAGCACCTTGGCGAATTGTTGAAACGTGGTTTACGCGGATCGCTGAAAACCGGAAACCTGGTCACTGGCGCACTGTATGTTGATCTCGATTTCTATCCAAATACGCCTGCAATAACCGGTATTCGTGAATTTAATGGCTATCAGATTATCCCGACCGTTAGCGGCGGTCTGGCGCAAATCCAACAACGACTGATGGAAGCGTTGGATAAGATCAACAAACTGCCATTGAATCCGATGATTGAACAGGCAACCAGTACGCTTTCTGAAAGTCAGCGCACAATGAAAAACCTGCAAACGACGCTGGATAGCATGAACAAGATCCTCGCCAGCCAGTCGATGCAGCAGCTGCCGATGGATATGCAGTCAACGTTGCGTGAATTGAATCGCAGCATGCAGGGCTTCCAGCCTGGCTCCGCAGCCTACAACAAGATGGTGGCGGATATGCAGCGCCTTGATCAGGTGTTGCGAGAACTGCAACCGGTGCTGAAAACGCTCAATGAGAAGAGTAACGCGCTGGTATTTGAAGCGAAGGACAAAAAAGATCCAGAGCCGAAGAGGGCGAAACAATGAAAAAGTGGCTAGTGACGATTGCAGCACTGTGGCTGGCCGGATGCAGCTCCGGCGAAATTAATAAAAACTATTACCAGTTACCTGTGGTGCAGAGCGGTACACAAAGTACCGCCAGCCAGGGTAATCGCCTGTTATGGGTAGAGCAGGTCACTGTTCCTGACTATCTGGCGGGGAATGGTGTGGTTTATCAAACCAGTGATGTGAAGTATGTGATTGCCAACAACAACTTGTGGGCCAGCCCGTTGGATCAACAGTTGCGCAACACTCTGGTTGCCAACCTGAGCACGCAACTGCCCGGCTGGGTGGTTGCCTCCCAGCCTCTGGGAAGCGCCCAGGATACGCTCAATGTTACCGTAACGGAGTTTAACGGGCGATATGATGGCAAGGTCATTGTCAGTGGTGAGTGGCTGTTGAACCACCAGGGACAACTGATCAAACGTCCGTTCCGTCTGGAAGGGGTGCAAACTCAGGATGGTTACGATGAAATGGTTAAAGTGCTGGCCAGTGTCTGGAGTCAGGAAGCCGCTTCTATTGCGCAAGAGATAAAGCGTCTACCGTAATCATAAAGATTTGTAAATATAACCGTCTCCGGTATGTTGCCTGAGGCGGTTTTTTTGTTTCTAACTTGCGGAAAAAGTTGTTCCTCTTCACATTTTTTGTACAACTGACATGCCCGTGTAGCTCACAAATATGACAGTGGCGTGAATTTTGCGCATTGACGGCAGTTATGATTCGCGGTATTGCTTAACTGTGATTGCACATTTAGTAATCACTGTTTTCTTTTCCACCAGAAACCAGTATGAGGGAAACGAGGCATGAAGAGACAAAAACGAGATCGCCTGGAACGGGCACATCAACGTGGTTATCAGGCCGGCATCGCCGGACGCTCAAAAGAAATGTGTCCCTATCAGACGCTGAATCAAAGGTCACAATGGCTGGGAGGCTGGCGAGAAGCCATGGCGGACAGGGTAGTAATGGCCTGATTCTGTCTCTTTAAAAAGAAACCTCCGCATTGCGGAGGTTTCGCCTTTTGATACTCTGTCTGATTATAATCAGAAGGCAGACGTATCCTGGAACAGACCGACTTTCAGGTCGCTGGCGGTATAGATCAGACGACCATCAACCAGCACTTCGCCATCCGCCAGGCCCATAATCAGACGACGGTTAACAATGCGTTTAAAGTGAATACGGTAGGTCACTTTTTTCGCTGTCGGCAGTACCTGACCAGTGAATTTCACTTCGCCAACGCCCAGCGCGCGGCCTTTACCTTCGCCGCCCAGCCAGCCGAGGTAGAACCCTACCAGCTGCCACATTGCGTCCAGGCCCAGACATCCTGGCATAACCGGATCACCAATGAAGTGGCATCCGAAGAACCACAGATCCGGATTGATATCCAGTTCTGCTTCAACATACCCTTTGTCGAAGTTACCACCCGTTTCGGTCATTTTGACCACACGGTCCATCATCAGCATGTTCGGTGCTGGCAATTGCGGACCTTTAGCGCCAAACAGTTCACCGCGACCAGAGGCAAGAAGGTCTTCTTTTGTATAGGATTCGCGTTTATCTACCATGTTCTCTGTAAGCCTTATTTTATTGAAGCACGCAGGATAGCTAACACGTGTACGCTGAACAAGTCCGATCAGTTCGGAATAAACCAGTTCAGCCAACGTAATGGCCATGGAAAACGGTGACGTCCTTCCTGTTGCGATGCTTGCGCGATACGTTCCTGGATGGTTTGCATCAGCGTCGTTTGGCCTTCGCCATCCCACACCAGATTTAATAATAACGGCAGTGCGTCAGTTACATCGTCTACTGCCCAGATGGTGAATTTGCCTTCTTCTACCGCTTTCACCAGTTCACTGTGAAGACTTAAATGGCGAATGTTAGCAGTGGGGATAATGACACCTTGTTTCCCGGTTAACTCACGTTGCTGGCAAATAGCAAAGAAGCCTTCGATTTTCTCATTTAAACCACCGACCGGCTGGGCACGACCGAACTGATCGACTGAACCTGTGATAGCGATACTCTGATTCACCGGCACATCGGCGAGGGCGCTTATCAGGGCGCAGAGTTCAGCCATCGAGGCACTATCGCCATCCACTTCACTGTATGACTGCTCAAATGTCAGCGATGCTGAGAAGGGGATCTGTTGCTCAAGCTGTAGTTCCGACATCAGGAACGCCTGCATGATCATCATCCCTTTCGCATGGATATTGCCGCCAAGCTCCGCTTTGCGTTCGATGTCGGTGAATTCACCATCGCCAATATGCACAACGCAGCTAATGCGAGAAGGTTCGCCAAAAGCGCGTGGATGACCCGGAAATTCAATGACCGAAAGGGCGTTAATTTGCCCGATGCGTTCGCCTTCGGTTTCAATCAGGATTTGCTCCTGAAGAATCTCATCCTGCATGCGTTCAGCGAGGAAACCTTCGCGCCATTCACGCTGCTGTAGCATTAAGTTTAGCTGCTCGCCGGAGAAGGTGTCGCCATCGCACAGGGAGGCGACCTCTTTACACTGGCGGAGGATCCACTGCGGGCTAAGCGGAAGTGTTTCTTGTTCACCGGTGTAGCGTGCTGCTTCGCGGATAAGCACCGGCCAGGCATCCGCTCCCGGTGCAGGTAAGTGATTATGTCTGGCGGTCAATGTTACCCAGCGACACCACTGGCTTACTGACTCCGCATCGACAATCTGCAGAGTATCTTCAAATTCGCTATAAATAGCCTGCTCTGAAAGCTCTGGTTCCATCTCCTGGAAATCAGCCAATGATTCGCGTTCGCCTACCAGAATGACTTTCAGCTTCAATGGCATCGAAGGCACAGAGACGGGGAGAGGGCGCGACTCATCAAACGCAACCCAGTCAAAACGCTCGCGGTTAACGATATTTTTCAGCCGCATCCACAGCAGAGGTTGCGCCAGCAGTGTACGCAAAGAGATGATGAGAATACCGCCATTTGCCTGATGCACCAGACCTGGCTGCAGGGTAATGTCGCCATTAAACTGGCGCAGGCAGCCAAAGAGTTGTTCCGCTTCTACCCAGTCGGCAGCGACAACTTGCGTTAAAGTCGCAAAATTATCATCTGCACTCACTGCGTTACGTAAGCGGATGGTGTGCCCGGAAACCTCATAGTGACCGCCCACCAGTTGGCCTGCATCGCTTTGTAGCGCACGCGCGGCATCGGCAATAAGATTCAGATACTCAGACTCTTCCGGGGCCTTCGCCAGCATAAAAGAGGAGGATGCTCGCGTATGCAGCAACTGCTCCAGCGCAAATTGCAGTCGCGGTTGAGTATCACTGAATAAAGGATCGTTTTCGTCAATCAAATGTGGCTGAGCAAATATTTCCTGATAGCTATCGGTATCAGGAACCAGGTCACGCCATGCAAGTTTCGTAATGGTCAAAGTTGATGTTTTTTAGTCTGTTGTCAAAGCCGCGATTATACCGTAACCGGCACTGCAGCACACGTAGAAAGCACCGACAATACTCCTGGCATGGGCGTTAAAGCTCACAGGATGGAGATTCTTTTCTTCACTGGCCCAAAAAGCTGATATTCTGTAAAGAGTTACACGGTAACATTGAGATCGCTATGAAATATCAACAACTTGAAAATCTTGAAAGCGGTTGGAAATGGAAGTATCTGGTGAAGAAGCATCGCGAAGGGGAGTTAATCACCCGTTACATAGAAGCCAGTGCCGCCCAGGAAGCCGTCGATGTGTTGCTCTCGCTGGAAAATGAACCCGTGCTGGTAAATGGCTGGATTGACAAGCATATGAATCCGGAACTGGTCAATCGCATGAAGCAAACCATTCGGGCCAGACGGAAGCGCCATTTTAATGCGGAACACCAGCATACGCGCAAAAAATCGATCGATCTGGAATTTATTGTCTGGCAACGTCTGGCTGGTCTTGCGCAGCGTCGCGGTAAAACGCTTTCTGAAACGATTGTTCAGCTGATTGAAGATGCGGAAAACAAAGAGAAATACGCGAATAAAATGTCTTCTTTGAAGCAGGATCTGCAGGCATTGCTGGGTAAGGAATAACTGACGAAAGTCAGTTCAATTTTCTATAGACGAAAAAAAACCCCGCAGCAGCGGGGTTTTTACCAGACGAGAACTTAAGCCTGCGGCTGAGTTACAACGTCTTTGATGCCTTTAACTTCGATCTCTACGCGACGATCCGGAGCCAGGCAGTCGATCAGTGCAGCACGCTGTTTCACGTTGTCACAGGTGTTGCCAGTAACCGGGTTGGATTCGCCCATACCACGTGCGGAGATTTTGTCTGCCGGGATACCTTTAGAGATCAGGTAATCAACAACAGACTGAGCACGGCGCTCGGACAGACCCTGGTTGTAAGCGTCAGAACCGATGCGGTCGGTGTAACCCAGAACAACTACGGAACCGTCTTTCGGATCCAGGTTGCTCAGCTGGCTGTACAGCTGATCCAGAGCAGCCTGACCTTCCGGTTTCAGGGTTGCTTTGTTGAAGGTGAACAGAACGTCAGACTTCAGAGTGAAGTGCTTGGTCTGTACTTCCGGTGCCGGAGCTGGAGCCGGAGCAACTACTGGAGCTGCTTCGCCCTGACCGAAACGGTAGGAAACACCCAGGCTCAGCATGCCGTTGTCCGGACGAGTACCGATGGTGTGTGCGTCACCGATGTTGTTGGTCCACTGGTATTCCAGACGGGTAGCGATTTCAGGAGTGATCGCATACTCAACACCGCCAGCGAAGACCGGAGAAACGCCGGTATCGTGGTCTTTAAAAGATGCGCCACCAGGTACGTTAGCCTTGGTGTCTGCACGCCATACCATACCACCCAGACGAGTGTAGATGTCCAGATCGTCAGTGATTGGGTAACCCAGTTTAGCGGTCAGCTGAACGCCCTGAGCTTTGTATGCGCCGTTGATGTTGTCGCCTTTGTACGGCATACGACCTAACCAGTCGTAACCCATTTCAAAGCCAACATACGGGTTAACCTGGTAACCACCAAAAGCACCTGCACCCAGTTGGTTTTCGTGGGTCGGACCATTGTTAGGAATAAAACCAGTGTCATGGTACTGGGACCAGCCCAGTTTAGCACCAGTGTACCAGGTGTTATCTTTCGGAGCGGCCTGCGCTACGGTAGCGAAACCAGCCAGTGCCACTGCAATCGCGATAGCTGTCTTTTTCATTTTTTGCGCCTCGTTATCATCCAAAATACGCCATGAATATCTCCAACGAGATAACACGGTTAAATCCTTCACCGGGGGATCTGCTCAATATTAACTCTACCGATATCTTCGGCTTATGCCGAGCACCCCTGGCGATGTAAAGTCTACAACGTAGTTGAAAACTTACAAGTGTGAACTCCGTCAGGCATATGAAAAAAAAGTCTTGTATAAGGTACGTTTAATCTTTTTTGTCAGCGACAATTTACAGAAGAAAATCGCGGAAACCGCTTCAGACAAGCCTCCGCAAGGAAAATTAGTCACGACTGAAAGCATTGGCTGGGCGACAAAAAAAGTTCCAGGATTAATCCTAAATTTACTTAATGATACAAATTAGAGTGAATTTTTAGCCCGGAAAGTTGTCTCGTTGCGTGAGAGGATGCGCTTACCGGACGCATAATAAACCCCATAGCGTTACCTTCATTTGCCGCATCAACAAGTTCAGCATGCTCTTCTTCAGTCAAATCATCTGCCAACCAACCGATCACCACGCTGTAATTGCCCGTGCGTAAAGCGCGAACCATTGACTCCACGGTGTGGCAAGGGGAGAGCTGGCTAATCTGCATTACTTTCGTTAAGGGTAGCCCAGATGCCTGAACCCATTCGCGACTCAGTTTTTGTTGCGGTGTTAACCAAAGTTGCCAGCGCGATTGCTGACCGAGTTGCTGTAACAATGGCAACAGTAGAAGTTGCGTCATCATGGGCTGATCTTCGCGATAGACAACTTCACTGATAAGCCCGGCTGTAGTGTTTTCCGTAGAGACACGCGCAATTTTACTTGCTGCGGATGAGAACGACGAAGAACGATGTGCATAGCCTGAAGTGTACATAATCAATCCAGCCCCTGTGAGTTACTGTATGGATGTACAGTACATCCAGTGACAACAAAGATCAACCCTATTTTCGGAAAGAGCCTCGCAAATTTTGTCGTTGGTGACGGGAAAACATAAATTAATCTTGCCCCTTAAGAATAAGTTGCCTATTTTCGTAGTTAACGGATCCGTTAATGTGAATCATTCTTTTATGTTATGATTTTAAAAGGAATTTTATGAAAAGCCTCTCCTATAAGCGGATCTATAAATCACAAGAATACCTGGCAACGTTGGGCACAATTGAATACCGATCATTGTTTGGTAGTTACAGCCTGACCGTTGACGACACGGTGTTTGCGATGGTTTCTGATGGTGAGTTGTATCTTCGGGCTTGTGAGCAAAGTGCACAGTACTGTGTAAAACATCCGCCTGTCTGGCTGACATATAAAAAGTGTGGCCGATCCGTTACCCTCAATTACTATCGGGTTGATGAAAGTCTATGGCGAAATCAACTGAAGCTGGTGCGTCTGTCGAAATATTCTCTCGATGCAGCGCTGAAAGAGAAAAGCACGCGCAATACCCGGGAAAGACTGAAAGATTTGCCCAATATGTCTTTTCATCTGGAAGCGATTCTCGGGGAGGTGGGGATTAAGGATGTACGGGCGTTACGTATACTTGGGGCAAAAATGTGTTGGTTGCGACTGCGGCAGCAAAACAGTCTGGTGACAGAAAAGATTCTGTTTATGCTTGAAGGGGCCATTATCGGCATTCATGAAGCTGCGCTCCCGGTGGCACGCCGCCAGGAGCTTGCAGAATGGGCTGACTCTCTTACGCCGAAACAGGAGTTTCCTGCGGAACTTGAGTAATCTGGCGTTGCAGACGACCAATCTCTGGCAGTAATGCAATCAATAACCCAACTTGTTGTACGACCAGAGGTTCTTTGCTGTCTGCCCGAGGTTCAAGTTGCTGCATCCGCTGTTTCAGGCCAGCTAATGCCTGATTGACGCGTTCTTCATCAGCAGGTTGATGATGTAGCGCGTCATCAACATAGCAAACGGCGTCATCAAGAAACGCCAGAATTTCAGGATTAGTTAACTGCTCCCGGTGAGCACCGAGGGCTGAGATATAGCTGGTAAACGTATGGTTAAGGCACAGCAACCGAAACGCGGCTTCGCGAATTTGCGGGGTAACGTTCGGTTCGCTGGACATATTTGATACCACCGACGCCAGTTCAGCATCACGGTTGTGTGCATCGCGGCGGGCAATACGATACGCCAGACGGTTATCACGCCCCTGATGGTATTGTTCCAGTATGGCATCGAGATACCGACAGTTGGCCTCTGTGGCGCGTTCGAGCATTCGCGGCAGATTGCGAAACTTCCAGTCAGGCCAGATGTAGCTCACCGCCGCCCACGCAATGGCACAACCAATCAGCGTATCGATTACGCGAGGTAACGCCACTTCAAAACCTTCACCCAGCAAGTTAAAACACAGTAGCACCAAAAGTGTGATGAACATCGTTGCATGGGCGTATTGCACATTACGGAAGGCAAAAAAGAGCACGCCGGTAATAACCAGCAGCACCAGCTGCCCTTCCAGTGATGGCACAAACCACAGCACAGGAATGCCAATTGCGATACCTACCAGCGTACCAATAATCCTTAACTTCAGGCGGTGGCGCGTGGCGTTATAGTTTGGCTGGCAGACAAACAAACTTGTCAGCAAGATCCAATACCCGTGATGCATTCCGGTTATCTGAATGATGGCGTAGCCGAAGCACAACACCAGCGACATTCTTACCGCATGACGGAAGAGGGCGGATTCCGGCGTGAAGTGACGGCTAAGACGCAGCCAGATATCACTCAATCCGTGCGGGCTGTCATCAGCGAGCTCATTTTCGTCATTATTATGGGGCAGTGCCTGGGCCTGTTCTGATTCAATTGTTGCCAGTTGGGCATCAATAGCGCGTAAATTGTTCAGCAAAAATCCCAGTGTTTTGAGTAAATCGGCAGGTGCGCCGTTATCGCGCATCCGCTCCAGCGCAGCATCAATATGCGTAAAAGCGCGCTCGAAATGCGGATCATGTTGATAAGGCTGACGCAACAAAATACAGCGTGACAGTTGCTGGCACGCCTGGCCCTGCATCGACATCAGCCGCTGAAAACGGAACAGCACGTCGCTGTGGCGAAAATGTTCACGCAATGTTTGATACTGAATATGAGAAGAGCTGGCACGCTCGTGAATATCCTGCGCGACGAAGTAATAATGCAGCGTGCGACGCGTTCCCCGTTGACCACGATCGCCACGTAAGCGGGTCAGCAGCGAGAGTTTCGTCTGATTCAATGTCGCCATCAGCTGACCGTTGGCGAGAGCCAAATCGTACAGCGGTGCCTGGCTTTCATCTTCAATATCAGGATCAAACATGCGCGACTTGAGCTCAAGGTAACGCGCCAGTTGTTCATAGCAACGCGCCAGGTTGTCCTGCAGCGGGCGGACCGGGAACAGTAGATGACCAATAAGTGTCAGGACGTTGTACCAGACGGCACCGGCCAGCAGATACATCGGCTGCTGATACCAGTGCTCATACAGTGACGTCCCCAACATAGTGTAAATGGCGATCAGTAACGCACCGAAGGCAATTGTTGCATAGCGTTGACCCAGACCGCCGAGCAAAATGAAGCCGCTGGTTGAGAGCGTTAAGCCAATCGCAAATAGCCAGGGCCAGGGAAACAGCAGTTCTACTGAGGCCGAGGCGATAAAAAAGCAGAACAGCGTAATGATGAGGTTACGCAAACGTCCCGCCAGCCGGTCATCGAGATCGGTCAGCGCCGCTGCCACCATCCCCAGCGTCAGCGGAATCGTCAGTTTTACATCACCCAGCCACCACGGAAACGCTGTGGTTCCACAAAGCGCAATAAAAATACGCGCGTAATACAGCCAGGCGCTGTTCCAGGTATAGCGTTTGAGCAAAGGACTTAGCATAAAGGCCATATTAGTGGATTATTCAAAACGACGACGTGCATTGGCTTCACGCGCAGCTTGCGCTGTTTCTACCGATACCACGCGACGACCGACCGGCCATAGTGCAATAGCGGCAATTTTAAAGTTCGCAATGCCGACAGGAATGCCAATGATGGAAATACATTGTGCGATGCCCGTTGCAATGTGCATCAGGCATAACCACCAGCCAAAGAAAATCAGCCAGAAAATATTCAATACCGTACCGCCAGTATTCAGCAGCACATTTTTGCCAGCCGGGTTCAGTTCATCGACATGAATAGCCTCATTGCCATAAGGCACCAGAGACAGTTTAGTAATCTCCCAGCAGGATCGTGTCAGCGGTAAGGTAAAAATCAGCACAATACTGACCAGAGTCGCCAACAGCCAGCCCAGAGTGGTGGCAAATCCGCCAAGCACAAAGTTCAGAATGTTCAAAACGGTACGCATAAAACCTCGCTTTACTGTGGTTTTCAGTAATGGGCGGCAATTGTAACGTTTTTTTGGGCTGGAGCACGTTTTCTCTGACGGTTACACTGATAAGAAATCATTTCGTGTGGATCTACAGAGTCATGGAACTGAAAGCGACAACGCTTGGAAAACGTCTGGCACAGCACCCTTACGATCGGGCGGTGATCCTCAATGCCGGGATTAAAGTCTCCGGCGATCGCCACGAATACCTTATTCCTTTCAATCAATTACTGGCGATTCACTGTAAGCGCGGTCTGGTATGGGGCGAGCTGGAGTTTGTACTGCCGGACGAAAAAGTGGTGCGTCTGCACGGCACCGAATGGGGCGAGACGCAGCGTTTTTACCATCATCTTGATGCTCACTGGCGGCGGTGGAGTGGCGAGATGAGCGAAATTGCGTCTGGTGTTTTACGCCAGCAACTGGATTTGATTGCCACGCGTACTGGAGAAAATAAATGGCTGACGCGTGAGCAAACCTCTGGCGTGCAGCAACAAATCCGCCAGGCTTTGTCGGCGTTGCCGTTGCCGGTTAACCGACTGGAAGAATTCGATAACTGCCGTGAGGCGTGGCGTAAATGTCAGGCCTGGTTGAAAGATATTGAAAGCGCTCGGTTGCAGCATAATCAGGCGTATACCGAAGCCATGCTTACCGAGTATGCGGATTTTTTCCGCCAGGTCGAGTCTTCACCGCTGAATCCGGCGCAGGCCCGGGCAGTCGTTAATGGCGAGCATTCTTTGTTAGTGCTGGCTGGTGCAGGAAGCGGAAAAACGTCGGTGCTGGTGGCCCGTGCAGGCTGGTTGCTGGCGCGTGGTGAAGCGTCCCCTGCGCAAATTTTATTGCTGGCGTTTGGTCGCAAAGCCGCTGAAGAGATGGACGAGCGTATTCGCGAACGGCTACATACCGAAGACATTACCGCACGCACGTTTCATGCGCTGGCGCTGCATATTATTCAGCAGGGCAGCAAAAAAGTTCCGATAGTCAGCAAACTGGAAAATGATACCGCTGCCCGTCATGAACTCTTTATTGCTGAGTGGCGCAAGCAATGCAGCGAAAAGAAAGCGCAGGCGAAGGGCTGGCGGCAATGGCTGACGGAAGAAATGCAGTGGTCAGTGCCAGAAGGTAACTTCTGGGATGATGAAAAATTACAGCGTCGTCTTGCCTCACGCCTCGATCGTTGGGTAAGTCTGATGCGGATGCACGGTGGTGCACAGGCAGAAATGATTGCCAGTGCACCCGAAGAGATTCGCGATCTGTTCAGTAAACGTATCAAGTTGATGGCCCCGTTATTAAAAGCCTGGAAAGGTGCGCTGAAGGCAGAAAACGCTGTCGATTTTTCGGGCCTTATTCATCAGGCGATTGTGATTCTGGAGAAAGGTCGCTTTATCAGCCCGTGGAAGCATATTCTGGTTGATGAATTTCAGGATATCTCGCCGCAGCGGGCAGCGTTGTTAGCGGCATTACGCAAGCAAAACAGTCAGACGACGTTGTTCGCCGTTGGTGATGACTGGCAGGCGATTTACCGATTCAGCGGTGCGCAAATGTCGCTCACCACCGCTTTCCATGAAAACTTTGGTGAAGGCGATCGCTGTGACTTAGACACGACTTACCGTTTTAACAGTCGTATCGGTGAGGTGGCAAACCGGTTTATTCAGCAGAACCCAGGCCAGCTGAAAAAGCCGCTAAACAGCTTAACCAATGGAGACAAAAAAGCCGTCACGTTATTGGATGAGAGCCATCTTGACGGTTTGCTGGATAAGCTCTCTGGTTATGCCAAACCGGAAGAGCGCATTCTGATCCTGGCGCGTTACCATCACATGAGGCCTGCCAGCCTGGAAAAAGCGGCAACACGCTGGCCGAAGTTGCAAATCGACTTTATGACCATTCATGCCAGCAAAGGGCAACAGGCGGATTATGTCATTATCGTTGGCTTGCAGGAGGGAAGTGATGGTTTTCCGGCTGCGGCGCGGGAGTCGATTATGGAAGAGGCGCTACTGCTACCGGTTGAGGATTTCCCGGACGCTGAAGAACGGCGGTTAATGTACGTGGCGCTAACCCGGGCACGCCATCGGGTATGGGCACTGTTTAACAAAGAGAATCCCTCTCCCTTTGTGGAAATACTGAAAAATCTGGATGTGCCGGTGGCGAGAAAACCGTAAGGAACAGGTGGCGTTTGCCACCTGTGCAATATTACTTCAGACGGTCCGCGAGATAACGCTGATAATCGGGGATCAGAATATCGACCGCGTCGTTGAAATGCGGCGACTGGATAATGAAGTCTGCCGTTGCCACGTTGGTGGCGACCGGAATGTTCCATACCGTCGCCAGACGCAACAGGGCTTTCACGTCAGGATCGTGCGGCACGGCATTTAGTGGGTCCCAGAAGAAAATCAATACATCAATTTTCCCTTCTGAGATCAATGCGCCAACCTGCTGGTCACCCCCCATTGGGCCACTCAACATCGCGTTGACGTTCATGCCGGTTGCACGGGAAATCAAGTTACCGGTAGTGCCTGTTGCATACAGTACGTGTTGTTCCAGTAACGGTTGATGCCGTTCCACCCAGCTCATCAGCATTTGTTTGCAGTGATCGTGTGCCACCAGCGCAATATGTTTCCGCGCAGGTAAAGTGCGAGTCGTCAGTTCCATAATGTACATCCGTAGTTAACTTTCCTACAGATTACTGTAAGCACTTATCGCTGCAAGATAAAGACCGAAAAAGCCTGCGCACAGGCACAAAAATCTCAGGAAGATGGTTGTTTTTCCGCCCATTGCAGGAAAGTATTTCGCGTTTGTGGGTCAGCCAGTTTAAACCAATACTTCAACCGTTGTTCTGTGAGCACCTGAGACTGCGGTGGAATAGCATCCAGCTCGGAAACACCCGAAAGCAGCGTACTGTCATCTGCCATCATCGTGGCAAATTGCGGTAGTGAAGCGCGTTTCGCGGATTTGTTATAGCGTTCAACCTCGACCTCATAATCAATCGTTTTTGCCGTTGAGGTAATGGCGAGAATATCCAGCTTTACCGGAATCGGCGTCGCATCGCCATCCAACAATTCAAGGCGCGGCGCGGCATCAAAATGGTTAGCTTCCCGCTCATTCTCCAGGCGAGGCAGGCGAAAATTGACCTGGTTGATGAGCTGGGTGTTAAAACTGACCACCAGCGGTGGGGAGATATACAGCCGTTCTTCACTATTGGAAAGATGAATCGTCTTCTCAACGCGAAACACTAACTGATGCGGTCCGTTATCCAGTTCAATGCTGTCCGCACCGCGCAGCAGAGAGCTGGAAACCTTCTTGCCGTCGAGTACCAGAAGATCGACATCGGTTGAAAGCCGCAGCGTGGTGGCAAAAACGGATACCGGCAAACATAATGCAATCAAGGTGGTCACGATGCCGGTTTTCATAGGTAGCTCCTGTCAAAAGACCGCCCGAATAATAATGTGTCAAAATTTTTCTTTAATCATACTTACTAACATATAGACATATTTCCCGCTTTTGCTCTCATTCATTCGTATTAGCTGCATGGTTGGCATGTCGGCTTTGTCGTACACTTTGTTAAACAGTCTGGAGGAAATAATGAAAGAAACCGATATTGCAGGCATTTTAACGTCCACTCACACCATTGCGCTGGTGGGGGCAAGCGACAAACCCGATCGTCCCAGCTATCGCGTGATGAAATATCTACTCGACCAGGGGTATCACGTCATTCCGGTTTCGCCAAAAGTTGCCGGCAAAACACTGCTGGGCCAGCAGGGGTATGGCACGCTGGCAGAAGTTCCTGAAAAAGTCGATATGGTCGATGTTTTCCGGAATTCAGAAGCGGCGTGGGGCGTAGCGCAGGAAGCTATTGCCATTGGCGCGAAAACCCTCTGGATGCAACTGGGGGTGATTAATGAGCAAGCGGCAGTACTGGCACGGGATGCCGGGTTAAATGTAGTGATGGATCGCTGCCCGGCTATTGAGATCCCTCGCCTGGGCCTGGCCAAATAAAAAATCCCCGGAAGGCAAAAACCTTCCGGGGATTTGTTCAGGGATTAGTTACGCAGACGCGGGGCCTGGAGTTGTTTGCGGATGGTCTGCGCCAGCTCATCCATGGATGGCTGTTCAGGATGTTCATCCTGCAATTCGCTACTTAGCTGGGCTTCAGCCAGGTAGGTATGAACCGGTAGGCCGTTATCGTCCTCCATCACCACGTGATACCACGGAGCGGCGCGAAGCTCGTCATTCACCGCCAGCTCATCAGGCGACGGTTCAGAGAGCGAATAAACCGGGTCGATATCCACGACCACTCCGAGATAACCTAACAGGGAATGGCGGACCTGCTGGCCGATACCGAATTTGCTGGCAATCATAGTCACCTCCCGGGAAATCTTTACCTTTGATATAAGGGTAAAATTCCACATTTCAAGTTACATGACGCGACAGGCAAACCCTTTCAGATATAGCCCTTCCGGATAGGTAGCGATCACCGGATGATCGGCTGCCTGACGGAACTGCTCTATAAATTGTACATCACGACCGGCATCAATTGCGGCATCCGCGATGATTTTCTGAAATAAATCGCTGGTCATCAGACCGGAACAGGAGAAAGTCAGGAGAATACCGCCTTCATTCAGCAACTGAATCGCCAGCATGTTGATATCTTTATAGCCACGACACGCGCCCATCAACTGGCTTTTATTCTCAACAAATTTCGGCGGGTCCATCACGATAACGTCAAATTTTTCACCGCGATCGCGATAAGTACGCAGCAATTTAAAGACATCATCACGGACAAACTCAGCCTTGCTCAGATCCAGTTTGTTCAGCTCAACGTTCTGCCGTGCAATATCCAGGGCTTCCTGGGAGGTATCAACGCTGACAACCTGGCTGCAACCGCCCATCAGTGCCGATACGGCGAAACCACCGGTATAGGAGAAACAGTTCAGTACGCGTTTATTTTCAACGTAGCGGCGGGTAGCCAGGCGGCTATCACGCTGATCCAGGTAGTAACCCGTTTTGTGTCCGTGCTGAATATCCACCAGCAGCTTCATGCCGTGTTCTTCAATCGGCAGCAGGGCAGGCGGCAACTCGCCGGTGACGGGGCCCTGGGTCAGCTCCATCCCTTCTTTTTTACGTACCGCAACATCGCTGCGATCGTAAATCGCACATTCCGGGTACAGCGTTTGCAGGGCGCTAATTAATGCCGCGCGCTGATATTCTGCGCCAGCACTCAGTAGTTGCAGCACCAGAAAATTACCGAAACGATCGATAGTAATACCCGGCAGGCCATCAGATTCACCGGCGATTAAACGATAGCTGTCGAGGCCATCTTTTTGCGCCAGCCAGTCACGCCATTTTTGTGCTTGTTGCAAACGGCGGGAAAAAAAAGCAATGTCGATAGACTCAGACGGGTCAAACGTCCAGACGCGTGCCCGGATTTGCGAAGCTGGCGAATAAGCGCCGCGTGCTAACCATTTTCCCTGATGATCAACAATATCGATGGTTTCACCGAGGCTGGCTTTACCTTCCATGCGGGCAACGGCCCCGGAAAAGACCCACGGATGGCGACGAAGTAATGATTTTTCGCGCCCTTTGGCTAACACTAAACGTACACTCATAATTTACTTTTCTGTCGATGCAAAGAAATGGGCGTCATTGTCCGGAGTTTTCCATGGATTTGCAACGCGTCCATTAAGGATAAGGAGAGCAACAATGTCGAAAGTCTGCATAATTGCCTGGGTTTACGGGCGAGTTCAGGGCGTAGGATTTCGCTACACCACGCAGTACGAAGCGAAAAGACTGGGCTTAACCGGGTACGCCAAAAATCTTGACGATGGCAGCGTGGAAGTGGTTGCCTGCGGTGAAGAAGGGCAGGTAGAAAAATTAATGCAGTGGTTAAAGAGTGGCGGCCCGCGTTCTGCGCGTGTAGAACGGGTGCTCAGCGAGCCGCATCATCCCTCGGGGGAATTAACCGATTTTCGTATCCATTAAATACATTTTACCGGTTTTGGCAGGCCAGCAATTTTGGTTGCTTGCTTAGCCGGACCTTTCGGAAACAGTCGGTATAAATAGCGGCTGTTACCTTTTTCTTCGCCAAATTTATTCGCCATCGCTTTTACCAGCATACGAATCGCCGGAGACGTATTAAATTCCAGATAGAAGTCACGTACAAAACGCACCACTTCCCAGTGTTCTGGCGACAGCGAAATCCCTTCGTTCTCTGCAATCACCACTGCCAGCGGCTCACTCCACTGGCTGCTTTCTTTGAGATAGCCTTCGGTATCCGTTTCTATCTCTTTACCTTCGAAGATCAGCATAATTATTACTACCTTAATCAGACTGGCGGCAGTGTAACAAAAAACAAAGCCCCGCATAAAGCGAGGCTCGGTAAGTAACCCTGGGCGAGATTAATCGCGGCTGGCGAAGCCCAGAATGCTCAGCAGGCTGACGAAGATGTTGTACAGCGAAACATACAGGCTAACTGTGGCACGAATATAGTTCGTTTCACCGCCATGAATGATGTTGCTGGTTTCAAACAAAATAGCGCCAGAGGAGATCAGAATGAAGACCGCGCTGATCGCCAGATGCAGAGCAGGCAGTTGCAGGAAGATATTAGCAACCATACCAATCAGCACCACCACAATACCCGCCATCAGCATACCGCCAAGGAATGACATATCTTTGCGGGTGGTCAGCACATATGCAGAACAGCAGAAGAACACTAACGCCGTTCCGCCCAGTGCCATAGCGATTACGTCACCCATTCCGGCAGACAGATAGGTGTTCAGAATTGGTCCGAGGATATAACCCAGAAAACCGGTAAAGGCGAATGCGGAGATAATCCCGGTCGGCTTATTCGCCGTTTTATAGGTCAGGAACATCAAACCATACATACCCACCAGCGTCAGAATCAGACCCGGAGATGGCAGCATCAGCACCGTACTGGCAGTTGCGGTAATCGCAGAAAAGGCCAGCGTCAGGCTCAGCAGAAAATAGGTATTACGCAGCACCTTATGGGTGCTAAGCAGCGATGTACGGTCATGTGAAGAACTAACAATACGATCCATTGAGTCACTCTCTATGACAGATGTAATTAATTAAGCAGCATAATGATAATGCGTAAGGGCACCCAGAAGTTTTACCCATCTTTACGCATTTGATCTGGAACAGGTTTAACAGCGGATTATCAGGTCATTAAGCAAATATAACGCCCTGAGAATTTCGACAGGCAAAAGAAAAAGGGGTTAGCATTTAGCTAACCCCTTATCTTATTTGGCGGAAGCGCAGAGATTCGAACTCTGGAACCCTTTCGGGTCGCCGGTTTTCAAGACCGGTGCCTTCAACCGCTCGGCCACACTTCCGGAATGACGCGCACTATAAACATCCCGATGCGGCGTGTAAACCCCTAATTTGTTTGTTTGCCTGAAAAACAGCCAAAAGTGCATTGATAGCGTGAAATAACAGCAGATTGATCATTTCATCACCATGAATTCCTTCTCTTTTACTCGTTTAGCAACCGGCTAAACATCCCCACTGCCCGGCAAAAAGAAAAATAGGTCCATTTTTATCGCTAAAAGATAAATCCATACAGTTTGTATTGTTTTGTGCAAAAGTTTCACTACGCTTTATTAACAATACTTTCTGGCGACGTGCGCCAGTGCAGAAGGATGAGCTTTCGTTTTCAGCATCTCACGTGAAGCGATGGTTTGCCTTGCTACAGGGACGTCGCTTGCCGACCATAAGCGCCCGGTGTCCTGCCGGTGTCGCAAGGAGAAGAGACGTGCGATATGAATAACGAGGAAACATTTTACCAGGCCATGCGGCGTCAGGGCGTTACCCGGCGCAGCTTTCTCAAATATTGTAGTCTGGCTGCCACGTCGCTGGGATTAGGCGCGGGAATGGCACCAAAGATTGCCTGGGCGCTGGAGAACAAACCGCGCATTCCGGTGGTATGGATCCACGGTCTGGAATGCACCTGCTGTACCGAATCTTTTATCCGCTCCGCTCACCCGCTGGCAAAGGACGTCATCCTTTCCCTGATTTCCCTCGATTACGACGATACTTTGATGGCTGCCGCCGGAACCCAGGCGGAAGAAGTCTTTGAAGACATCATCACGCAATACAATGGCAAATATATCCTCGCAGTAGAAGGTAATCCGCCGCTGGGCGAGCAGGGGATGTTCTGTATCAGCAGCGGTCGACCGTTTATTGAGAAACTCAAACGTGCCGCTGCCGGAGCCAGCGCGATTATCGCCTGGGGAACCTGCGCGTCCTGGGGCTGCGTGCAGGCCGCGCGACCCAATCCGACGCAGGCAACGCCTATCGACAAAGTCATCACCGACAAACCTATTATCAAAGTACCTGGCTGCCCGCCGATCCCGGATGTGATGAGCGCCATCATTACTTACATGGTGACCTTTGATCGCTTGCCAGATGTCGACAGAATGGGCCGTCCACTGATGTTTTATGGTCAGCGTATCCACGATAAATGTTATCGCCGCGCTCACTTCGACGCCGGAGAGTTCGTCCAGAGTTGGGATGATGACGCTGCCCGCAAAGGTTACTGCCTGTACAAAATGGGCTGCAAAGGGCCTACCACCTATAACGCCTGTTCCTCCACACGCTGGAACGATGGCGTTTCCTTCCCGATCCAGTCAGGTCACGGCTGCCTGGGTTGTGCGGAAAATGGTTTCTGGGATCGCGGTTCGTTCTACAGCCGCGTGGTCGATATTCCACAAATGGGTACTCATTCCACCGCCGACACCGTCGGTTTAACCGCGCTTGGCGTGGTGGCAGCGGCTGTTGGTGTGCACGCAGTCGCCAGCGCCGTTGACCAGCGCAGACGTCATAACCAGCAACCTACAGAAACCGAACATCAGCCAGGCAATGAGGATAAACAGGCATGAGCACTCAGTACGAAACTCAGGGATACACCATCAATAATGCCGGACGCCGCCTGGTGGTCGACCCGATTACGCGCATTGAAGGCCACATGCGCTGCGAAGTGAATATTAACGATCAGAATGTGATCACCAATGCCGTCTCCTGCGGCACCATGTTTCGCGGGCTGGAGATCATCCTGCAAGGGCGTGACCCGCGCGATGCGTGGGCGTTCGTTGAACGTATCTGCGGCGTCTGTACCGGCGTACACGCTCTGGCTTCGGTCTATGCCATCGAAGATGCTATCGGCATTAAAGTGCCGGACAACGCTAATATCATCCGCAACATTATGCTGGCGACGCTCTGGTGCCATGACCATCTGGTGCACTTTTATCAGCTTGCCGGGATGGACTGGATCGATGTGTTAGATGCGCTGAAAGCCGATCCGCGGAAAACCTCCGAACTGGCGCAAAGCCTCTCCTCATGGCCGAAATCATCCCCTGGCTATTTCTTCGACGTACAAAATCGCCTGAAGAAATTCGTTGAAGGCGGGCAGTTGGGGATCTTCCGCAATGGCTACTGGGGGCACCCGCAGTACAAACTGCCGCCAGAAGCCAACCTGATGGGCTTTGCCCACTATCTCGAAGCTCTCGATTTCCAGCGTGAAATTGTCAAAATCCACGCGGTCTTTGGCGGTAAAAACCCGCATCCAAACTGGATTGTCGGCGGGATGCCTTGCGCCATTAACATTGACGAAAGCGGCGCGGTCGGGGCGGTCAATATGGAACGCCTGAACCTGGTGCAGTCGATTATCACCCGCACGGCGGATTTCATTAACAACGTGATGATCCCTGACGCCTTAGCCATTGGTCAGTTCAACAAACCGTGGAGCGAAATCGGCACGGGTCTTTCTGATAAATGTGTCCTCAGCTACGGCGCATTCCCGGATATTGCCAACGACTTTGGCGAGAAAAGTCTGCTGATGCCTGGCGGCGCGGTGATTAACGGCGACTTCAACAATGTGCTGCCAGTGGATTTGGTTGATCCGCAGCAGGTGCAGGAGTTTGTCGACCACGCCTGGTATCGATATCCCAACGATCAGGTCGGGCGTCATCCGTTCGATGGCATCACCGACCCGTGGTACAACCCCGGCGATGTCAAAGGCAGCGATACCAACATTCAGCAGCTGAATGAACAGGAACGCTACTCGTGGATCAAAGCGCCACGCTGGCGCGGTAATGCGATGGAAGTGGGGCCGCTGGCACGCACGTTAATCGCTTATCACAAAGGCGATGCGGCGACCGTTGAGTCGGTCGATCGCATGATGTCGGCGTTGAACCTGCCGCTTTCCGGCATCCAGTCAACGTTAGGCCGCATTTTGTGTCGCGCGCACGAAGCGCAGTGGGCCGCAGGCAAGTTGCAATATTTCTTCGACAAGCTGATGACCAATCTCAAAAACGGCAATCTCGCCACCGCCTCTACTGAAAAATGGGAACCAGCAACCTGGCCGACAGAGTGCCGTGGTGTCGGTTTTACCGAAGCGCCGCGCGGGGCGTTAGGCCACTGGGCCGCCATTCGCGATGGCAAGATTGATCTCTACCAGTGCGTGGTACCGACCACCTGGAACGCCAGCCCGCGCGATCCCAAAGGGCAAATTGGCGCTTATGAAGCAGCGTTAATGAACACCAAAATGGCGATCCCCGAGCAACCGCTGGAGATCCTGCGTACTCTGCACAGCTTTGACCCGTGCCTCGCATGTTCAACACACGTGCTGGGCGACGACGGTAGCGAGCTGATCTCCGTGCAGGTGCGTTAACAGCGAAGGAGAATCATCATGCAACAGAAAAGCGACAACGTTGTCAGCCATTATGTCTTTGAAGCGCCAGTGCGTATCTGGCACTGGCTGACGGTGTTATGCATGGCGGTGTTGATGGTCACCGGATACTTTATCGGCAAGCCGCTACCTTCCGTCAGCGGCGAGGCGACGTATCTGTTTTACATGGGCTACATCAGGTTAATTCACTTCAGCGCCGGGATGATTTTTACCGTGGTCTTGCTGATGCGGATCTACTGGGCTTTTGTTGGCAATCGTTACTCCCGCGAGCTGTTTATCGTGCCGGTATGGCGTAAAAGCTGGTGGCAGGGCGTGTGGTATGAAATCCGCTGGTATCTGTTTCTGGCAAAACGTCCGAGTGCCGATATAGGCCATAACCCCATCGCCCAGGCGGCGATGTTCGGCTATTTCCTGATGTCAGTTTTTATGATCATCACCGGCTTTGCGCTGTACAGCGAACACAGCCAGTACGCTATTTTTGCGCCGTTCCGTTATGTGGTGGAATTTTTCTACTGGACGGGCGGCAACTCAATGGACATTCACAGCTGGCATCGGCTGGGGATGTGGCTGATTGGCGCGTTTGTGATCGGTCATGTCTACATGGCGCTGCGTGAAGACATCATGTCCGACGACACGGTGATCTCCACCATGGTCAACGGCTACCGTAGCCACAAATTTGGCAAAATAAGTAACAAGGAGCGTTCATGAGCGAGCAACGCGTGGTGGTAATGGGGCTGGGCAACCTGCTGTGGGCCGATGAAGGCTTCGGCGTGCGGGTGGCGGAACGGCTGTATGCCCATTACCACTGGCCCGATGAAGTCGAGATTGTTGATGGCGGCACTCAGGGACTGAACTTGCTGGGGTATGTCGAAAGCGCCAGCCACTTGCTGATTCTCGACGCCATTGATTACGGGTTGGAACCCGGAACGCTGCGAACATATGCCGGAGAACGCATTCCGGCTTATCTCAGCGCGAAGAAAATGAGCCTGCACCAGAACAGCTTCTCCGAAGTGCTGGCGCTGGCGGATATACGTGGTCATCTGCCAGCACATATTGCCCTCGTCGGTCTGCAACCCGCGATGCTCGACGACTACGGCGGCAGCCTGAGCGAACTGGCACGAGAGCAACTGCCCGCTGCTGAACAATCGGCGCTGGCGCAGTTGGCTGCGTGGGGAATTGTGCCGCAACCGGCTAATGAATCGCGTTGTCTCAATTATGACTGTCTGTCGATGGAAAATTACGAAGGCGTTCGCTTGCGCCAGTACCGGATGACACAGGAGGAGCAGGGATGAGCAACGACACGCCATTTGATGCGTTGTGGCAACGAATGCTGGCGCGCGGCTGGACGCCGGTCAGTGAATTCCGTCTTGACGACTGGCTTACGCAAGCGCCAGACGGCGTGGTGTTATTAAGCAGTGACCCGAAACGCACGCCAGAGGTCAGCGATAATCCGGTAATGATTGGCGAATTACTGCGCGAGTTTCCCGACTACACATGGCAGGTGGCGATTGCTGACCTTGAGCAGAGCGAAGCCATCGGCGATCGCTTTGGCGTCTTTCGCTTTCCCGCCACATTAGTGTTTACCGGCGGAAACTATCGCGGCGTGCTGAATGGTATTCACCCGTGGGCGGAACTGATAAACCTGATGCGTGGGCTTGTCGAACCACAACAGGAGCGTGCCTCATGAGCGAAACTTTTTTCCATCTGCTGGGGCCAGGAACGCAACCGAACGATGACAGTTTCAGCATGAAGCCACTGCCGATCACCTGTCGGGTGAATGGTGAACCGAGTATGGCGGCCCTGGAGCAATGTGCTCACAGCCCGCAGGTGATTGCGCTGTTAAACGAGTTACAACATCAACTAAGCGAACGCCAGCCGGCGCTGGGTGAGGTACTGGCAGTCGATCTGTTAAATCTCAACGCCGACGATCGTCACTTTATCAATACGCTTCTCGGGGAAGGGGAAGTGTCAGTGCGCATTCAGCAGGCTGATGGTAGTGAAAGTGAAATTCAGGAGGCGATCTTCTGCGGATTATGGCGGGTGCGCAGACGTCGCGGCGACAAGTTGCTGGAGGACAAACTGGAGGCTGGCTGCGCTCCGCTGGCATTGTGGCAGGCGGCAACGCAAAACGTCTTGCCGACAGATTCGCTGTTACCGCCGCCCATTGATGGCCTGATGAATGGCCTACCGTTGGCGCATGAGTTACTGGCGCATGTACGTAACCCCGACGCGCAGCCGCACAGCATTAATCTGACGCAATTACCCATCAGCGAGGCTGATCGGCTTTTTCTCTCACGTCTCTGTGGGCCGGGAAATATTCAGATTCGCACCATTGGCTACGGCGAGAGCTATATCAACGCCACGGGGTTACGCCATGTCTGGCATTTACGCTGCACGGACACCTTAAAAGGCCCGTTACTTGAGAGTTATGAAATCTGCCCGATACCGGAAGTGGTTCTGGCAGCGCCAGAAGATTTGGTCGACTCAGCGCAGCGGCTTAGCGAGGTATGTCAGTGGCTGGCGGAAGGGGCACCTTCGTAAAAAGACGGTAAGTATCGCTTTCAGGCTTATGAATATCGCAATCGGCGAATACCTCTGGTCGTAGAGTTTCAGGATAAAGAGGGAGATCTACCATTAACGGGTTATTTTTCTCTCTTCGCCTACAGGAGTGCGCATGTGGGATGTCATTGATTTATCGCGCTGGCAGTTTGCTCTGACCGCGCTGTATCACTTTTTATTTGTACCCCTTACCCTGGGGCTGATTTTTTTGCTGGCTATCATGGAAACCATTTACGTGGTCACCGGCAAAACAATCTACCGCGATATGACGCGCTTCTGGGGTAAGCTCTTCGGTATCAACTTTGCTCTTGGCGTGGCTACCGGCCTGACCATGGAGTTTCAGTTTGGTACTAACTGGTCATTCTATTCCAACTATGTGGGCGATATTTTTGGCGCACCGCTGGCGATGGAAGCATTAATGGCCTTCTTCCTCGAATCCACCTTTGTCGGGCTGTTCTTCTTCGGCTGGCAGCGGCTGAATAAATACCAGCACCTGCTGGTGACGTGGCTGGTGGCGTTCGGTTCAAATCTCTCTGCATTGTGGATATTGAATGCCAACGGTTGGATGCAATACCCGACCGGTGCGCATTTTGATATCGACACCCTTCGTATGGAAATGACCAGCTTCAGCGAGCTGGTCTTTAACCCGGTCAGCCAGGTGAAATTTGTGCACACCGTAATGGCGGGCTACGTGACTGGGGCCATGTTTATTATGGCGATCAGCGCCTGGTATTTACTGCGCGGACGGGAGCGCGATGTCGCATTACGCTCGTTTGCCATCGGTTCCGTCTTCGGTACTCTGGCGATTATCGGCACGCTGCAACTCGGAGACAGTTCTGCGTATGAAGTCGCGCAAGTACAACCGGTAAAACTGGCGGCGATGGAAGGGGAATGGCAAACGGAACCTGCACCTGCACCGTTCCATGTGGTTGCCTGGCCGGAACAGGATCAAGAGCGTAACGCCTTTGCTATCAAAATTCCCGCGCTGCTAGGGATCCTCGCCACTCACTCATTAGATAAACCCGTGCCGGGTCTGAAGAATTTGATGGCTGAAACCTACCCACGCTTGCAACGCGGACGTATGGCCTGGCTGTTAATGCAGGAAATATCGCAAGGCAATCGTGAGCCGCATGTGTTGCAGGCATTTCGGGAGCTGGAAGGCGACCTTGGTTACGGCATGTTGCTCTCCCGCTATGCGCCGGATATGAATCATGTCACAGCCGCACAGTACCAGGCGGCGATGCGTGGCGCGATACCTCAGGTTGCGCCGGTATTCTGGAGTTTCCGCATCATGGTGGGCTGTGGTTCCCTGCTGCTACTGGTGATGCTTATTGCGCTTGTCCAGACGCTGCGTGGCAAAATCGACCAGCATCGCTGGGTGCTGAAAATGGCGCTCTGGAGTTTGCCGCTGCCGTGGATTGCGATTGAAGCCGGGTGGTTTATGACCGAGTTTGGTCGTCAGCCGTGGGCGATACAGGACATCTTACCGACATACTCCGCGCACTCCGCCTTAACCACAGGACAACTGGCTTTCTCACTGATCATGATCGTAGGGCTTTACACCCTGTTCTTAATCGCCGAAGTCTACCTGATGCAGAAATATGCCCGTCTGGGGCCGAGCGCGATGCAGAGTGAACAACCGACGCAGCAACAGGGGTAAAGGAGAAAATCATGTTTGATTATGAAACATTGCGCTTCATCTGGTGGCTGCTGATTGGCGTGATCCTGGTAGTCTTTATGATCTCCGACGGATTTGACATGGGGATCGGCTGTCTGCTGCCGCTGGTGGCGCGTGATGATGATGAACGCCGGATAGTGATTAATAGCGTTGGTGCGCACTGGGAAGGCAATCAGGTCTGGTTGATCCTCGCAGGTGGGGCATTATTTGCCGCCTGGCCCAGAGTGTATGCAGCGGCGTTTTCCGGCTTTTATGTGGCGATGATCCTGGTGCTGTGCTCGCTGTTCTTCCGCCCGCTGGCCTTTGATTATCGCGGAAAAATTGCCGATGCACGCTGGCGTAAAATGTGGGATGCCGGTCTGGTTATCGGCAGTCTGGTGCCGCCGGTAGTCTTCGGTATCGCCTTCGGCAACTTGTTGCTAGGCGTGCCGTTTGCCTTTACACCGCAATTACGCGTGGAGTATCTCGGCAGCTTCTGGCAACTGCTGACGCCATTCCCTTTATTGTGCGGATTGCTCAGCCTTGGGATGGTGATTTTGCAAGGTGGCGTCTGGTTACAACTGAAAACTGTTGGTGTGATTCATCTGCGTTCACAGCTGGCGACCAAACGCGCCGCACTGCTGGTGATGCTGTGCTTTTTGCTGGCGGGTTACTGGCTGTGGGTCGGTATTGATGGCTTTGTACTGCTCGCCCAGGATGCTAACGGTCCTTCCAATCCGTTAATGAAACTGGTGGCAGTGCTACCTGGTGCCTGGATGAATAATTTTGTCGAGTCGCCCGTTTTGTGGATCTTCCCGCTGCTGGGGTTCTTCTGCCCATTGCTGACGGTGATGGCGATTTATCGTGGTCGCCCGGGTTGGGGATTTTTGATGGCGTCATTGATGCAATTTGGCGTGATTTTCACGGCAGGCATCACGCTGTTCCCCTTTGTCATGCCGTCAAGCGTGAGTCCGATCTCCAGCCTGACGTTGTGGGACAGTACTTCCAGCCAGCTGACGCTGAGCATTATGTTGGTAATCGTGCTGATATTTTTGCCCATTGTGTTGCTCTACACTCTCTGGAGCTACTACAAAATGTGGGGGCGCATGACGACAGAAACTCTCCGCCGTAACGAAAACAAGTTGTACTAAGGAGTAGGAACAATGTGGTATTTACTTTGGTTCGTCGGCATTTTGTTGATGTGTTCGCTCTCCACCCTTGTGTTGGTATGGTTGGACCCGCGTCTGAAAAGTTAACGAACGTAAGCCTGATGAGGCGCATTAGCGTCGCATCAGGCAATCAATAATGTCGGATATGAAAAGCGGAAACATATCGATGAAAGCGATCTTGATCCCATTTTTATCTCTTCTGATTCCGTTAACCCCGCAATCTGCATTCGCTCATAGTGAGCCGGAGCTGAAGCTGGAAAGTGTGGTGATTGTCAGTCGTCATGGTGTGCGTGCACCAACCAAGGCCACGCAACTGATGCAGGATGTCACCCCAGACGCATGGCCAACCTGGCCGGTAAAACTGGGTTGGCTGACACCGCGCGGTGGTGAGCTGATCGCCTATCTCGGACATTACCAACGCCAGCGTCTGGTAGCCGACGGATTGCTGACGAAAAAGGGCTGCCCGCAGCCTGGTCAGGTCGCGATTATTGCTGATGTCGACGAGCGTACCCGTAAAACAGGCGAAGCCTTCGCCGCCGGGCTGGCACCTGACTGTGCAATAACCGTACATACCCAGGCAGATACGTCCAGTCCCGATCCGTTATTTAATCCTCTAAAAACTGGCGTTTGCCAACTGGATAACGCGAATGTGACTGACGCGATCCTCAGCAGGGCAGGAGGGTCAATTGCTGACTTTACCGGGCATCGGCAAACGGCGTTTCGTGAACTGGAACGGGTGCTTAATTTCCCGCAATCAAACTTGTGCCTTAACCGTGAGAAACAGGACGAAAGCTGTTCATTAACGCAGGCATTACCATCGGAACTCAAGGTGAGCGCCGACAATGTCTCATTAACCGGTGCGGTAAGCCTCGCATCAATGCTGACGGAGATATTTCTCCTGCAACAGGCACAAGGAATGCCGGAGCCGGGGTGGGGAAGGATCACTGATTCACACCAGTGGAACACCTTGCTAAGTTTGCATAACGCGCAATTTTATTTACTACAACGCACGCCAGAGGTTGCCCGCAGTCGCGCCACCCCGTTATTGGATTTGATCATGGCAGCGTTGACGCCCCATCCACCGCAAAAACAGGCGTATGGTGTGACATTACCCACTTCAGTGCTGTTTATTGCCGGACACGATACTAATCTGGCAAATCTCGGCGGCGCACTGGAGCTCAACTGGACACTTCCAGGTCAGCCGGATAACACGCCGCCAGGGGGTGAACTGGTGTTTGAACGCTGGCGTCGGCTCAGCGATAACAGCCAGTGGATTCAGGTTTCGCTGGTCTTCCAGACTTTACAGCAGATGCGTGATAAAACGCCGCTGTCATTAAATACGCCGCCCGGAGAGGTGAAACTGACCCTGGCAGGATGTGAAGAGCGAAATGCGCAGGGCATGTGTTCGTTGGCCGGTTTTACGCAAATCGTGAATGAAGCACGCATACCGGCGTGCGCTCTCCATCAAGACAAATAAACATTTGCCGCTGTTGGTCCTCGCAGGCCATTTACGCGGCAAAATTCCACGCGTAATCCTGGTATAAGCACTTCTGCGTCGCGGGGAGTGAATGCGGAAATATGGACCTGGACTTCTTTACGACCGTCGGAGGGGATAATGAATCCTTTGCCGCTTTTGCGATCAAAGGTTTTGACAATTCCTGTCATTTTACGGGACAAACAAATTCCTTACTGAAAATACTGCGCTGCACTATACGGGGTTAATAAAATAAAGCCAGCGATATTTAAGACCGCCGGACGGCTAAAATAAAATTTGCTTAATCTCAATTATCATGCGTTAATAGCTGCGTCGGTTTGAAAGACAGACAGCATACAAAGTAGTTTACTAAAGCAGTTCTCATTATCAGGCATTATCCCCTTCTTTTGAGTCTCTCTCCTGAACACTAAGTAGTTTCTGTATTAAAGCCCTGTTTGCCGAAAGGCCCAAAATGAAGGAAGTAAAATATGTCTAATAAAATGACTGGTTTAGTAAAATGGTTTAACGCAGATAAAGGTTTTGGCTTTATCACTCCTGATGATGGCAGCAAAGACGTTTTCGTCCATTTCACCGCCATTCAGAGCAATGAATTCCGCACGCTGAACGAAAATCAGAAAGTTGAATTTTCTATTGAGCAGGGGCAACGTGGTCCCGCGGCAGCGAACGTTGTTACGCTCTAAGGTTGCCGTTATTACTCAACATCTCCATTTCCGCTGTCCATGTTGTCATGGTTCACAGTACCGCACATCGGCATTCGATGTGACGGAGCGAAATCCTTTAGGAGCAAAGTGTATTTTTTGTAAATCGACGATGATCACCTTTGATAACGTCGCGCTGCAAATACGCACTGACCATGCGCCGCTGGATTTCACAAAATAATATCAGGCTCCCTTGTGGAGCCTTTTTTATATCTGCCTTATTTTTCTTCAACGCTGTATGTATAGTAAGCGATAACCTGTTGATTATTGAATCTTTCGGGGAGATGGCTTATAACATTTCTTACCTGACCAGGGTACCGGGAACCAACACCTTACTGGCGTGTTGCTGTCTTTTAAGACCAGAAGAGGTTAACAGTGAATATTGAAGAGTTAAAAAAACAAGCCGAAACGGAAATCGCCGACTTTATCGCACAAAAAATCGCCGAGCTGAACAAAAATACAGGGAAAGAAGTCTCTGAAATTCGCTTCACCGCACGAGAAAAAATGACCGGGCTTGAAAGTTATGATGTCAAAATCAAAATAATGTGATTTTGTGAACATCACCCGTGCGAGGTGATGTTCCGCTTGTTGCTAATTTAGTGACCAATCATTGGCGCTTGTGGAATTAAGCGTCGGTACAATTCCTCCGGTACCGGGCTTTGCCATACTCCCGCATACATTGCGTAACCAATCACCGCAAACATAATCCCCAGAATCAGTAGCGTCATTAACCAGCCAGACAACGCAAAGGCTTTTTTATTTGCCGCAGGTTTTTGCAGTGAAAAGGTCAATGTTGAGGCTACCGGACATGACTCTACGCAAGTCATACAGCCGGTACATTCCACTGTTCGTACCTGAATTAATTTATCGACCGGGATCCGTGATGGGCAATTTTTTGCGCATTTGCCACAGTCGATACAACTTTCGGCATTGCGACGAATCTTAAACGGCGATAATAGCGAAACCACGCCCATCAGCGCGCCATATGGGCAAAGATAACGACACCAGGCATGGCGAATAAACAGGCTGGCAATCAGCAAAACGGTCACGCTGATTAATATCGCGGTCCCCATATGACGAAAGAAATCGAGCATTTTAACGTCCATCACCACGCTGTAGGGCGACAACATAAAATAGTGAATCGCCTGAGCGGGCATCAATAACGCAATATAGAGAAAAAAACTCAACAGCAAATACTTCACGCCGCGCAGAGGAATATCCAGCCAGCGGGGAAGGACACATTGCCGACCAAACAGTTTGTTACCGAGATCGCCGATTAATTCAGAAAGCGTACCAACCGGGCATAACCATGAACAAAAGGCCTTTTTGAGTAATAGACTGATGACGATAAAAGCGACCAATAACAGCATTGCGGCGGCGTGGACGGACGGTAACTGACCTGTTGCAAGGCTATATTTCAGATTCATCAGACCGGCAATCGGTAGCCAGCCTTCGATACCTCCCGGTCTGGCGACAAATGTCGTACTACCTGCCGTTTCGTAATAGCGCACCCAATACCAGAACGTGATGGCAATATAAATATTCATTGCCAACAGCAATAATTGCGTCGCTTTACGCCAGGTCGTGGCATTGCGCCAGTTATTCCACGGTAATTTGCCGCCCGTCGTGCCTGGCCGCCGCTGCCAGCGGGTTCTTTTTTTCTCTGCCATGATTTTGCCAGTCCGTTAAGTTGCATACCAAATGCCACTATTCTAGTTATTCTTAACTGGCTGATATTGATTCAAATCGCGTTCAGGTCTTTCTTATGCAACCATGCTTCCAGAGCGGCAACACTGCGTGTAATTTCTTCGTGTGGAAGGGGGGCAGATAATGGCTGCTGCTCCAGTTGTGCGCATAGCTGGCTGGCGCTACGCATTCCCAGGCTCGAGCAACTGCTTTTTAGCTGATGTGCGGCACGCTTTATTTTCTCGCTATCCTGACTGGCGCGGGCAATGTCGATTTCATCGAGAAGCGGCAGGGCATGTTGTGTAAATAATACCAGCCATTCGTGGATCTTCTCCGTCCCCATTAACTGAGCATCTTCATTGAGTTGCGATACATCCAGCGGTTGATCGTTATTGACTTGCAGTTGGAGATAGTGCGCCAGTAACTGACCGAGCACTTCACGCGGCACCGGTTTAGGGATAATTCCGCGAAATAATGAACTGGTACGCTGGCGCAACGTTTCGTCGATGACATGAGCGCTAAAGCCAATCAAAACCAGCGACGGATATTGCTGTGCCAGTTGCCGGGCAAGGGTAATACCGTCGATATCCGGCAGATCAAAATCCACCAGTGCGGCAGCAAACGGTTCGCTATTTTGCAACGTCTCTATCGCGTGCGCGGCATTGCCAACAGCAACGACCTGCGCCCCACTGCTGTTCAACATTTCGACGGTAATTCGTTGGGTTAGCGGGTTATCTTCAATCAACAGTAATCGTAAACCGTCCAGACGCACCGCCTGATTGACTGTTTTTGGCACGGGAGCAGTGGCAACACGTAACGGCAAGCGTAAACAAAAACAGCTTCCAACTTCCGGCGTGCTGGTGGCGCTCAGTTCGCCGCCCATCGCCTGGGCCAGACGGCTACTGATGGTCAGCCCCAGCCCGGTGCCGCCGCGTTTGCCGCTAACCTGAACAAATGGCTGGAAGATTTCAGCCAGTTTCGTGGGATCAATACCGCAGCCGCTGTCTTCCACTTCGACCAGCCATTGTTCGCCATCAGTGCGACTACGCAGGATAATGTGCCCTTCGTCGGTGAAACGCAGGGCGTTGCTCAACAGGTTGGTGATGACCTGACGAATACGCCGCGGATCGCCCATTAACGCAGTCGGTACATCGTCGGCAATTTCTGTTGCCAGGCGAATCGGGCGACCTTTCACCCTTCCGCTCATTAATTGCAGGGTACTTTCCAGCAGCGGGCGCGGTTCAAAGGGTTCATCGCTGACCGAAACATTCTTGCCGCCTGCTTCGATAGCCGAATAATCGAGAATATCGTTGAGGATGGTCAGCAACGATTCACCAGAGTCAGTAATTGCGCGCAAATCATCGCGCTGGGCGTTAAGTGCGGGGTTATCTGCCAGCAGCTGTGCGGTGCCGAGAATACCGTACAGCGGTGTGCGGATCTCATGACTCATCGCCGCCAGAAACGCCGATTTTGCCTGGCTGGCTTTTTCTGCTTCCGCCCGTGCCTGCCGGTGTTCTATCACCATTTCCTGCAATTCAGCTGTACGCGCTTTGACCTGCGCCGCCAGCTGTTCGCGGTGGCGATTCAGTGCATGAACACTGCTGCGAAACGCATCCATCAGCCGCCCGATGGTATCCAGCTCCCGCACGCCAGCGGTTTCCGGGAAAGGGGAGTCAATATCACCGTCCAGCAGCCGTTGCAGCGCCTGCGTTTGTTCGGCAAGTGGACGCGTGACTGAGCGATAAACCACGCGCCAGAGGATCAGAATCAGTGCGCAAAGTGAAACCATCCCCAGCAATAACAGGCTGTATTGCCCGCGTGCACTGGCTTTTTCCAGATGCGCCAGTCCGTGCTGATTACGCAGCTCAATGGTGTCGACCAGCTGACTGACTTCGCTACTAAACTGCGCGAACTGGGCGATGTTATTTTGGGCGAGAGTTTGCAGGTGATTGCTGATTTCACTGTCCTGCTGATACAGCGCCAGCAAATCGCTATATTGGCTAACGGAAGTTAACGTTGTTGCGACCTGAGCACGAACTCCCGGATCTTCAATGCGTATTTGCCGACGTTGCAGAATTTTCACCGCATTATTGAGCTGCTTTTCCAGCGTTGGCGCATTTTTCTGGATCTGTTCCAACCCCAGATTCATCACCATTTGCTGCACCCGCAGGGCGCTAAGGCGCAGTTCATTCATCTGGTTAACATACTCAAGATCGATATCAATCAGCCGATCGAGTGCACTTTCTGCGGCCTGACGCTGATGTTGTTCGATCAAATCGTAAATCCCGGCCTGGGTCGCTCCGGCGGAGGTTGCCGCATTATTCGCCTGACCTTGCGCCAGGCGTGCGATTTCATCGGCGGCGGCGACTATCTGCTGACTGAGTTGCTGTTGTTGCTGGCGCAGTTGCAAACGCTGTCCCACCAGTTCCCCTTGCTGACGTAACGAACGGGAGATCTCCTGCTCCTGTAGTTCAATAGCGGTGGTGTCAAAATCTTGTTCCCGTAACGCTTGCAGCAACGCATTAATCTTCAGGCTTTGTGCGGTGAGCATTCGCCCCTGCGCCTGCCACATCTTTTCGTTATCGGCACTGGTCAGGTTCTGCGCGGCGAAAAGTTCCCAGGCGCTGGCTTCGCTCAACTGGCGCGCCATATTCATGGTAGGAATCAATGCCTGAGTGTTGTCTTTTTCCACCTGGCTGATAAAGCGCAGGTTGTACCATCCCACCAGGGTACTGGTCAGGGTTAACAGCGCCATCAGGGCAAAGCCCATCCAGAGTCTTCGGGTCAGGGTTAAATTCACGGTCGGTGCACTTAAGGTGAAAAAGGTTGAGTCGCAAAGCGGAATGCATCTAGCATAAAGCCTTATTATTGATGAGGCTATCATGCGCGTACTGCTATTTTTACTTCTTTCCCTTTTCATGTTATCGGCATTTTCGGCTGATAACCTGTTGCGCTGGCATGATGCGCAGCATTTCACGGTGCAAGCCTCTACGCCGCTTAAAGCCAAACGCGCATGGAAACTGTGCGCGCTTTATCCCAGCCTGAAAGATTCATACTGGTTATCGTTGAACTATGGTATGCAGGAGGCTGCTCGCCGCTACGGTGTGGATTTAAAAGTGCTGGAGGCAGGCGGCTACAGCCAGTTGGCTACCCAGCAAGCACAAATCGACCAGTGTAAACAGTGGGGCGCAGAGGCCATTTTGCTCGGTAGTAGCACGACGTCATTTCCCGATCTGCAAAAGCAGGTAGCAAATCTGCCGGTGATCGAACTGGTAAATGCTATTGATGCTCCCCACGTGAAAAGCCGCGTTGGTGTGCCCTGGTTTCAGATGGGCTATCAACCAGGGCGATATCTGGTGCAATGGGCGCACGGTAAACCACTGAACGTGCTGTTGATGCCCGGACCCGATAACGCCGGGGGCAGTAAGGAGATGGTCGAGGGTTTTCGCGCAGCCATTGCCGGAAGCCCGGTGCGTATTGTTGATATTGCGCTTGGTGATAACGATATTGAAATCCAGCGTAACCTGTTGCAGGAGATGCTGGAGCGCCATCCAGAAATCGACGTCGTTGCCGGAACGGCCATTGCGGCAGAGGCGGCAATGGGGGAAGGGCGTAACCTGAAAACGCCGCTTACCGTGGTATCGTTTTATCTGTCGCATCAGGTATACCGAGGCCTGAAGCGAGGGAGAGTCATTATGGCAGCCAGCGATCAAATGGTCTGGCAGGGGGAACTGGCGGTTGAGCAGGCCATCAGGCAATTACAGGGGCAATCGGTGTCTGATAATGTCAGCCCACCGATTTTAGTTCTGACGCCGAAAAATGCCGACCGTGAACATATCCGCCGCTCGCTGTCACCAGGGGGATTTCGTCCGGTCTATTTTTATCAGCACACATCAGCGGCTAAGAAATAACCTTCGCCATGTTGCGTCACCAGTAAATCCGCGCTGAGTTTATGGCGTAAACGACGAATTAACACATCGACGGTGCGCAGGTCAGGGTTTTCCACCCGACGCGCAGAAAGCATACGCAGCAGACGTTCACGGCTAAGAATTTCGCCCGGATTCGTCACAAATGCCACCAACATTTCATACTCTGCGCGGGTCAGTTTAATTGGCTCGCCATCTCGCTCCAGCGTATGGCGCGACACATTCAGGCAATAACCGGCAAAGCGATAGCAGTTGTCCTGAGTGTGCGGTTGAGCTTGTCGCGCGAGGTCGATTCGCCAGAGCAGATTTTTCACCCGTACTACCAGTTCGCGCAGTTCCAGCGGTTTGGTGACATAATCGTCTGCACCCATTTCCAGCCCAACAATACGGTCAATCCGATCGCTGCGTCCGGTAACCAGAATAATCCCCACCGTTGAGCGTTCTCGCAGGGCGCGGGTTAACATCAGGCCATTTTCATCGGGCAAGTTGATATCCAGCAGAATTAAATCCACCGGCTGATTCTGCATAATTTCCCGCAGCCCGGCACCGCTCGCCGTAACGGAAACGGTATACCCCTCCTGAGTGAAGTAAGATTGTAATCGCGCCTGGGTAACCGGTTCATCTTCAACAATAACAATGTGATGTGGCATCAGAGGATTTTACTCATTCTGTTCATATCTGTTCATATTCTGCCGTAAGCCGTTCATCCTGACCAGTGCCGCTGTTCATATTTACTCATTAAGATCGCTTCACTAAACCATAATTTTACAGGGGCTATTATGCGGAAATTCTGGAACGCGCTACGCCGACCCAGTGCTCGTTGGTCGGTACTGGCGCTGGTCGCTATTGGGATTGTGATTGGCATTGCGCTGATTGTATTGCCACACGTTGGGATCAAAGTCACCAGCACAACCGAATTTTGTGTCAGTTGCCACAGTATGCAACCGGTGTATGAAGAATATAAACAGTCGGTGCATTTCCAGAACGCCTCCGGCGTGCGAGCTGAATGCCATGACTGTCATATCCCGCCGGATATTCCAGGCATGGTGAAGCGCAAACTGGAAGCGAGCAACGATATTTACCAGACCTTTATTGCCCACTCCATTGATACACCTGAGAAATTTGAAGCCAAACGCGCGGAACTTGCCGAGCGTGAATGGGCGCGAATGAAAGAAAACAACTCGGCAACCTGCCGCTCCTGCCATAACTACGATGCGATGGATCATGCCAAGCAGCATCCTGAAGCGGCACGTCAGATGAAGGTGGCAGCGAAAGATAATCAATCCTGCATCGACTGTCATAAAGGTATTGCCCACCAGTTGCCGGATATGAGTAGTGGCTTCCGTAAGCAGTTCGATGAGCTGCGCGCCAGTGCTAATGACAGTGGTGACACGCTGTACTCCATTGATATTAAGCCGATTTATGCGGCGAAAGGCGATAAAGAAGCCTCTGGTTCTCTGCTGCCTGCTTCGGAAGTGAAAGTCCTTAAACGTGACGGTGACTGGCTGCAAATTGAAATTACCGGCTGGACGGAAAGCGCCGGACGTCAGCGTGTACTCACCCAGTTCCCTGGCAAACGCATCTTTGTTGCCTCGATTCGTGGTGATGTGCAGCAGCAGGTGAAAACGCTGGAGAAAACCACCGTTGCCGACACTGATACCGAGTGGAGCAAGTTGCAGGCCACTGCGTGGATGAAGAAAGGTGACATGGTGAACGATATCAAACCGATCTGGGCTTATGCTGATTCGTTGTACAACGGCACCTGTAACCAGTGCCACGGCGCACCGGAAATCTCTCACTTTGACGCTAACGGTTGGATCGGCACGCTCAACGGCATGATTGGCTTTACCAGCCTCGATAAACGTGAAGAACGCACCTTGTTGAAATATCTGCAAATGAATGCGTCTGACACCGCAGGTAAGGCTCACGGCGATAAGAAGGAAGAAAAATAATGAACAATAACGATCTCTTTCAGGCATCACGTCGGCGTTTTCTGGCACAACTCGGCGGCTTAACCGTCGCCGGGATGCTGGGGCCGTCATTGTTAACGCCGCGCAGTGCGACTGCGGCGCAAGCGGCGACTGAGGCTGTCACCTCGAAAGAGGGCATTCTTACCGGGTCGCACTGGGGGGCTATCCGCGCGACGGTGAAGGAGGGTCGCTTTGTGACGGCAAAACCGTTCGAACTGGATAAATATCCGTCGAAAATGATCGCCGGATTGCCGGACCACGTACACAACGCGGCGCGTATTCGTTACCCGATGGTACGTGTGGACTGGCTGCGTAAGCGCCATCTGAGCGACACCTCCCAGCGCGGTGATAACCGTTTTGTGCGCGTGAGCTGGGATGAAGCCCTCGACATGTTCTATGAAGAACTGGAACGTGTGCAGAAAACGCACGGGCCGAGTGCCTTGCTGACCGCCAGTGGTTGGCAATCGACGGGGATGTTCCATAACGCTTCGGGGATGCTGGCGAAAGCGATTGCCTTGCATGGTAATAGCGTGGGTACAGGCGGAGATTACTCTACCGGTGCTGCGCAGGTGATCCTGCCGCGCGTGGTTGGCTCAATGGAAGTGTATGAACAGCAAACCTCCTGGCCGCTGGTATTGCAGAACAGCAAAACCATTGTGCTGTGGGGCTCCGATTTGCTGAAAAACCAGCAAGCGAACTGGTGGTGCCCGGATCACGATGTTTATGAATATTACGAGCAGCTAAAAGCGAAAGTCGCCGCCGGTGAAATTGAGGTCATCAGCATCGATCCGGTTGTCACATCCACCCATGAGTATCTGGGGCGCGAGCATGTGAAGCACATTGCGGTTAACCCGCAAACTGACGTGCCGCTGCAACTGGCGCTGGCGCATACGCTGTACAGTGAAAACCTGTACGACAAAAACTTCCTCGCTAACTACTGTGTAGGTTTTGAGCAGTTCCTGCCGTATCTGCTGGGTGAGAAAGACGGTCAGCCGAAAGATGCCGCATGGGCTGAAAAACTGACCGGCATTGATGCCGAAACCATTCGTGGGCTGGCGCGGCAGATGGCGGCGAACAGAACGCAGATTATTGCTGGCTGGTGCGTTCAGCGTATGCAGCACGGTGAACAGTGGGCGTGGATGATTGTCGTTCTGGCGGCGATGCTGGGGCAAATTGGCCTGCCAGGTGGTGGCTTTGGTTTTGGCTGGCACTATAACGGCGCAGGCACGCCGGGGCGTAAAGGCGTTATTCTGAGTGGTTTCTCCGGCTCTACGTCGATTCCGCCTGTTCACGACAACAGTGACTACAAAGGTTACAGCAGCACCATTCCGATTGCCCGTTTTATCGATGCGATCCTCGAACCGGGGAAAGTGATCAACTGGAACGGTAAATCGGTAAAACTGCCGCCGCTGAAAATGTGTATTTTTGCCGGAACTAACCCGTTCCATCGCCATCAGCAGATCAACCGCATTATTGAAGGCTGGCGCAAGCTGGAAACGGTTATCGCCATAGATAACCAGTGGACCTCAACCTGCCGCTTTGCCGATATCGTACTGCCTGCGACCACGCAGTTTGAGCGTAACGATCTCGACCAGTACGGCAACCACTCCAACCGTGGCATTATCGCCATGAAACAGGTCGTGCCGCCGCAGTTCGAGGCGCGCAACGACTTCGATATTTTCCGCGAGCTGTGCCGTCGCTTTAATCGCGAAGAAGCCTTTACCGAAGGGCTGGACGAAATGGGCTGGCTGAAACGCATCTGGCAGGAAGGTGTACAACAGGGCAAAGGACGCGGCGTTCATCTGCCAGCGTTTGATGACTTCTGGAATAACAAAGAGTATGTCGAGTTTGACCATCCGCAGATGTTTGTTCGTCACCAGGCATTCCGCGAAGATCCGGATCTCGAACCGCTGGGTACGCCGAGTGGCCTGATTGAGATCTACTCGAAAACCATCGCCGATATGAACTACGACGATTGTCAGGGGCATCCGATGTGGTTTGAGAAAATCGAACGCTCCCACGGCGGGCCCGGCTCGCAGAAGTATCCGTTGCATCTGCAATCTGTGCATCCGGATTTCCGACTTCACTCGCAGTTATGTGAGTCGGAAACGCTGCGTCAGCAATATACGGTAGCGGGCAAAGAGCCAGTGTTCATTAACCCGCAGGATGCCAGCGCGCGTGGTATTCGTAACGGTGATGTGGTACGCGTCTTTAACGCTCGTGGCCAGGTGTTGGCTGGAGCAGTGGTTTCTGACCGCTATGCACCCGGCGTGGCACGAATTCATGAAGGGGCATGGTACGATCCAGATAAAGGCGGCGAGCCTGGTGCGCTGTGCAAATACGGTAACCCCAACGTGCTGACCATCGACATCGGTACATCGCAGCTGGCGCAGGCGACCAGTGCGCACACTACGCTGGTGGAAATTGAGAAGTACAACGGAACAGTGGAGCAAGTGACGGCGTTTAACGGCCCCGTGGAGATGGTGGCGCAGTGCGAATATGTTCCCGCGTCGCAGGTGAAATCATGACCACGCTGACAGCACAACAGATTGCCTGTGTTTACGCCTGGCTGGCGCAGTTGTTCTCCCGTGAACTGGACGATGAACAACTGACGCAAATCGCCAGTGCGCAGATGGCTGAATGGTTTTCGTTGCTGAAAAGTGAACCGCCGCTCACTGCGGCGGTGAATGAGCTGGAAAACCGTATTGCCGTTCTGACAGTACGTGACGACGCCCGTCTGGAACTGGCCGCTGACTTTTGCGGCCTGTTTCTGATGACCGACAAACAAGCGGCGCTGCCTTATGCATCGGCCTACAAACAGGACGAGCAAGAGATTAAACGCTTGTTAGTTGAGGCAGGGATGGAAACCTGCGGCAATTTCAACGAACCGGCAGATCATCTGGCGATCTATCTCGAGTTGTTGAGTCATCTGCATTTTTCGCTGGGAGAGGGGACCGTTCCTGCGCGAAGAATCGACAATTTGCGGCAAAAAACACTGACGGCGCTGTGGCAATGGTTATCAGAGTTTGCTGTGCGTTGTCGTCAGTATGACAGCTTTGGTTTTTACGCGGCACTAAGCCAGTTATTGCTGGTGTTAGTGGAGTGCGACCACCAAAACAGATAACGTCGTTTGTTGGCCTGATAAGACGCGTTTATGAACTGCACCCCAAATGTTGGACATAATCTGACATCTGAAGGTGCAGTTTATGAAACATTCATTTGAAGTAAAAATTGCCGCTGTAAATCATTACCTGGCCGGTCATGCAGGCATCATTTCTACGGCAAAACTCTTTCAACTTTCTCACACCAGCCTCTCACACTGGATTAATCTTTTTCTTCTTCACGGTCCTCAGGCACTGGATTGCAGACACAAGCGTAGCTATTCTCCTGAAGATAAACTTTGCGTGGTTCTTTATGCTCTCGGGCATTCTGAGTCTCTACCCCGGGTAGCTGCCCGGTTTAACATTCCCAGCCACAACACGGT
>NZ_JBJQMA010000023.1:0-88441 GCF_046486065.1 Escherichia sp. WS547
TAAATAGGCTGATTCAAGGCATTTACGGGAGAAAAAATCGGCTCAAACATGAAGAAATGAAATGACTGAGTCAGCCGAGAAGTATTTCCCCGCTTATTCGCACCTTCCCTAGCGAAAGCTAAGAAATAAACCTACCATTGAAATTAAAACTTATCAGATTTAGCATGTGAATCAATTTAGCAGGTCACAAGACGTGTGATTTTAGTCTTTTCGTTTTTAACTTTTTTTGTTGCGTAACGGAAAGTCAAAAAGTGAGCAAATTCCCGTCTCGCCGTAAACAATAAACCGGCGAAATGCTCACGGTTAGAATTGTCTCATGAACGGTACGGTTATTTCATAGGGATCAAGCAAATGAATAACAATGAACCAGATACTCTGCCTGATCCCGCGATAGGCTATATCTTCCAGAATGATATTTTGGCGTTAAAGCAGGCATTTTCACTGCCTGATATTGATTATGCCGATATTTCCCAACGCGAACAGTTGGCCGCGGCATTAAAACGCTGGCCGTTGCTGGCAGAGTTTGCGCAACAAAAGTAGGGGATTGGTGAATGGCCGTACTGGGATTGCAGGGGGTGCGGGGAGGCGTGGGGACAACAACCATCACCGCCGCATTAGCCTGGTCATTACAAATGTTGGGAGAAAATGTCCTGGTGGTCGATGCCTGCCCGGACAACTTGTTGCGCCTGTCATTTAACGTTGATTTTACCCACCGTCAGGGCTGGGCCAGAGCTATGCTGGATGACCAGAACTGGCGTGACGCCGGGTTGCGCTATACCTCGCAGCTCGATTTGCTGCCTTTTGGTCAGTTATCCATTGAAGAACAAGAAAATCCACAGCACTGGCAAACCCGGCTGAGCGATATTTGCTCCGGCTTACAGCAACTAAAAGCCAGCGGGCGTTACCAGTGGATTTTAATCGACTTACCGCGTGATTCCTCGCAGATAACCCACCAGCTGCTGAGTTTGTGCGATCACTCGCTGGCAATCGTCAATGTGGATGCCAACTGCCATATCCGGCTGCATCAGCAGGCGCTGCCGGATGGCGCGCATATTTTGATTAATGACTTCCGTATCGGCAGTCAAGTTCAGGACGATATTTACCAGCTTTGGTTGCAAAGCCAGCGCCGATTACTGCCGATGCTCATTCATCGTGATGAAGCGATGGCTGAATGCCTGGCGGCTAAGCAACCAGTCGGTGAATATCGCAGTGATGCGCTGGCGGCTGAAGAGATACTGACGCTGGCTAACTGGTGCCTGTTGAACTATTCCGGGCTGAAAACGCCAGTCGGGAGTAAATCATGAGTATCCTGACCCGGTGGTTGCTTATCCCGCCGGTCAACGCGCGGCTTATCGGGCGTTATCGCGATTATCGTCGTCACGGCGCGTCGGCTTTCAGCGCGACGCTCGGCTGTTTTTGGTTGATCCTGGCCTGGATTTTTATTCCGCTGGAGCACCCGCGCTGGCAGCGTATTCGCGCAGAACATAAAAACCTGTATCCGCATATCAACGCCTCGCGTCCGCGTCCGCTGGACCCGGTCCGTTATCTCATTCAAACATGCTGGTTACTGATCGGTGCATCGCGCAAAGAAACGCCGAAACCGCGCAGGCGGGCATTTTCAGGTCTGCAGAATATTCGTGGACGTTACCATCAATGGATGAACGAGCTGCCTGAGCGCGTTAGCCATAAAACACAGCATCTTGATGAGAAAAAAGAGCTCGGCCATTTGAGTGCCGGGGCGCGGCGGTTGATCCTCGGTATCATCGTCACCTTCTCGCTGATTCTGGCGTTAATCTGCGTTACTCAGCCGTTTAACCCGCTGGCGCAGTTTATCTTCCTGATGCTGCTGTGGGGGGTAGCGCTGATCGTACGGCGGATGCCGGGGCGCTTCTCGGCGCTAATGTTGATTGTGCTGTCGCTGACCGTTTCTTGCCGTTATATCTGGTGGCGCTACACCTCTACGCTGAACTGGGACGATCCGGTCAGCCTGGTGTGCGGGCTTATTCTGCTGTTCGCCGAAACGTACGCGTGGATTGTGCTGGTGCTCGGCTACTTCCAGGTAGTATGGCCGCTGAATCGTCAGCCGGTGCCATTGCCGAAAGATATGTCGTTGTGGCCGTCGGTGGATATCTTTGTCCCGACTTACAACGAAGATCTCAACGTGGTGAAAAATACCATTTACGCCTCGCTGGGTATCGACTGGCCGAAAGACAAGCTGAACATCTGGATCCTTGATGACGGCGGCAGGGAAGAGTTTCGCCAGTTTGCGCAAAACGTGGGGGTGAAATATATCGCCCGTACCACTCATGAACATGCGAAAGCGGGCAACATCAACAATGCGCTGAAATATGCCAAAGGCGAGTTCGTGTCGATTTTCGACTGCGACCACGTACCAACGCGATCGTTCCTGCAAATGACCATGGGCTGGTTCCTGAAAGAAAAACAACTGGCGATGATGCAGACGCCGCACCACTTCTTCTCACCGGACCCGTTTGAACGCAACCTGGGGCGTTTCCGTAAAACACCTAACGAAGGCACGCTGTTCTATGGTCTGGTGCAGGATGGCAACGATATGTGGGACGCCACTTTCTTCTGCGGTTCCTGTGCGGTGATTCGCCGTAAGCCGCTGGATGAAATTGGCGGCATTGCTGTCGAAACTGTGACTGAAGATGCGCATACCTCTTTGCGCCTGCACCGTCGTGGCTACACCTCTGCATATATGCGTATTCCGCAGGCGGCGGGGCTGGCGACCGAAAGTCTGTCGGCGCATATCGGTCAGCGTATTCGCTGGGCGCGCGGGATGGTGCAAATCTTTCGTCTCGATAACCCGCTCACCGGTAAAGGGCTGAAGTTTGCTCAGCGGCTATGTTACGTCAACGCCATGTTCCACTTCTTGTCGGGCATTCCACGACTGATCTTCCTGACTGCGCCGCTGGCGTTCCTGCTGCTGCATGCCTACATCATCTATGCGCCAGCGTTGATGATTGCCCTGTTCGTGCTGCCGCATATGATTCATGCCAGCCTGACCAACTCCAAGATCCAGGGCAAATATCGCCACTCTTTCTGGAGTGAAATCTACGAAACGGTGCTGGCGTGGTATATCGCACCACCGACGCTGGTGGCGCTGATTAACCCGCACAAAGGCAAATTTAACGTCACCGCCAAAGGTGGACTGGTGGAAGAAGAGTACGTCGACTGGGTGATCTCGCGGCCCTACATCTTCCTTGTTCTGCTCAACCTGGTGGGCGTTGCGGTAGGCATCTGGCGCTACTTCTATGGCCCGCCAACCGAGATGCTCACCGTGGTCGTCAGTATGGTGTGGGTATTCTACAACCTGATTGTTCTTGGCGGCGCAGTTGCGGTATCGGTAGAAAGCAAACAGGTACGCCGATCGCACCGCGTGGAGATGACGATGCCCGCGGCAATTGCCCGCGAAGATGGTCACCTCTTCTCGTGTACCGTTCAGGATTTCTCCGACGGTGGTTTGGGGATCAAGATCAACGGTCAGGCGCAGATTCTGGAAGGGCAGAAAGTGAATCTGTTGCTTAAACGTGGTCAGCAGGAATACGTCTTCCCGACCCAGGTGGCGCGCGTGATGGGTAATGAAGTTGGGTTGAAATTAATGCCGCTCACCACCCAGCAACATATCGATTTTGTGCAGTGTACGTTTGCCCGTGCGGATACATGGGCGCTCTGGCAGGACAGCTATCCGGAAGATAAGCCGCTGGAAAGTCTGCTGGATATTCTGAAGCTCGGCTTCCGTGGCTACCGCCATCTGGCGGAGTTTGCGCCTTCTTCGGTGAAGGGCATATTCCGTGTGCTGACTTCTCTGGTTTCCTGGGTTGTATCGTTTATTCCGCGCCGCCCGGAGCGGAGCGAAACGGCACAACCATCGGATCAGGCTTTGGCTCAACAATGATGATAACGCGATGAAAAGAAAACTATTCTGGATTTGTGCAGTGGCTATGGGGATGAGTGCGTTCCCCTCTTTCATGACGCAGGCGACGCCAGCAACGCAACCACTGATCAATGCTGAGCCAGCTGTAGCCGCCCAGACGGAACAAAATCCGCAGGTTGGGCAAGTGATGCCGGGCGTGCAGGGCGCTGATGCGCCAGTCGTGGCGCAGAACGGTCCTTCGCGTGATGTGAAGCTGACCTTTGCGCAAATTGCGCCGCCGCCGGGCAGCATGGTGCTACGTGGCATTAACCCGAACGGCAGCATTGAGTTTGGTATGCGCAGCGATGAAGTGGTAACGAAGGCGATGCTCAATCTCGAATACACGCCATCGCCATCGTTACTGCCTGTCCAGTCGCAGTTAAAGGTTTATCTCAATGATGAACTGATGGGCGTGCTGCCAGTGACCAAAGAACAGTTGGGTAAAAAAACGCTGGCGCAAATGCCCATTAACCCACTGTTTATTACCGACTTCAACCGTGTGCGGCTGGAGTTTGTCGGCCATTATCAGGACGTGTGCGAAAACCCGGCCAGCACCACGCTTTGGCTGGATGTTGGGCGGAGCAGTGGACTGGATTTGACCTATCAGACCCTGAATGTGAAGAATGACCTGTCACACTTCCCGGTACCATTCTTTGACCCGCGTGATAACCGCACCAACACCTTGCCGATGGTCTTTGCGGGTGCGCCGGATGTCGGGCTGCAACAAGCATCTGCCATTGTTGCCTCGTGGTTTGGTTCGCGTTCTGGCTGGCGTGGGCAGAACTTCCCGGTGCTCTATAACCAACTGCCGGATCGCAATGCCATCGTTTTTGCCACCAATGACAAACGCCCGGACTTCCTGCGCGATCATCCGGCGGTAAAAGCCCCGGTGATTGAGATGATCAACCATCCACAGAATCCTTACGTCAAACTGCTGGTGGTGTTTGGTCGTGACGACAAAGACCTGTTGCAGGCAGCGAAAGGTATCGCTCAGGGTAACATTCTGTTCCGTGGTGAAAGCGTGGTAGTGAATGAAGTGAAACCGCTGCTACCGCGTAAGCCGTACGATGCGCCGAACTGGGTGCGTACCGATCGTCCGGTTACCTTTGGTGAACTGAAAACCTATGAAGAACAGTTACAATCCAGCGGTCTTGAGCCAGCAGCGATTAACGTTTCGCTAAACCTGCCGCCGGATCTCTACCTGATGCGCAGTACCGGCATTGATATGGATATCAACTATCGCTACACCATGCCGCCGGTGAAAGACAGTTCGCGGATGGATATCAGCCTGAATAACCAGTTCCTGCAATCCTTCAACCTGAGCAGTAAACAGGAGGCGAACCGCCTGCTGCTGCGTATTCCGGTATTACAAGGTTTGCTGGATGGCAAAACGGATGTCTCTATTCCGGCGCTGAAACTGGGCGCGACCAACCAGCTGCGGTTCGACTTTGAGTATATGAACCCGATGCCGGGCGGTTCGGTGGATAACTGTATTACCTTCCAGCCGGTGCAGAATCATGTGGTGATTGGTGACGACTCCACCATCGACTTCTCGAAGTATTACCACTTCATCCCGATGCCGGATCTACGCGCCTTTGCTAACGCGGGCTTCCCGTTCAGCCGGATGGCGGATCTGTCACAAACCATCACCGTGATGCCGAAAGCGCCTAACGAAGCACAGATGGAAACCTTGCTGAATACCGTTGGCTTTATCGGTGCGCAGACGGGCTTCCCGGCGATTAACCTGACGGTGACCGATGATGGCAGCACCATTCAGGGCAAAGATGCCGACATCATGATCGTCGGTGGTATCCCGGACAAACTGAAAGACGATAAGCAGATCGACCTGTTGGTGCAGGCGACCGAAAGCTGGGTGAAAACGCCGATGCGCCAGACCCCGTTCCCCGGCATTGTACCGGATGAGAGCGATCGCGCGGCAGAAACTCAATCAACGCTGACCTCTTCCGGTGCGATGGCGGCGGTGATTGGCTTCCAGTCGCCGTATAACGACCAGCGTAGCGTGATTGCGCTGCTGGCAGATAGCCCGCGCGGTTATGAAATGCTTAACGATGCGGTGAACGATAGCGGCAAACGCGCCACCATGTTCGGTTCGGTCGCGGTGATCCGCGAGTCCGGTATCAATAGCCTGCGTGTTGGCGACGTCTATTACGTTGGCCATCTGCCGTGGTTCGAACGCTTATGGTATGCCCTGGCAAACCATCCGATTCTGCTGGCGGTGCTGGCGGCAATCAGCGTCGTGCTGCTGGCCTGGGTACTGTGGCGTCTGCTGCGTATTATCAGCCGTCGTCGTCTTAACCCGGATAACGAGTAATTGAAGATGAATGTGTTGCGTAGTGGACTCGTGACGATGCTGCTGCTGGCTGCCTTTAGTGTTCAGGCAGCCTGTACCTGGCCTGCCTGGGAGCAGTTTAAAAAGGATTACATCAGTCAGGAAGGGCGCGTCATCGACCCCAGCGACGCGCGCAAAATCACCACCTCCGAAGGACAAAGTTACGGCATGTTCTTTGCCCTGGCGGCTAACGACCGTGCAGCTTTCGATAATATTCTCGACTGGACGCAGAACAATCTCGCTCAGGGTTCTTTAAAAGAACGCTTGCCCGCATGGCTGTGGGGCAAGAAAGAGAACAGTAAGTGGGAAGTGCTGGACAGCAATTCGGCCTCCGATGGTGATGTCTGGATGGCCTGGTCGTTGCTGGAGGCGGGGCGTTTGTGGAAAGAGCAGCGTTATACCGACATCGGCAGCGCGTTGTTAAAACGTATTGCGCGGGAGGAAGTGGTGACGGTGCCTGGACTGGGTTCCATGTTGTTGCCGGGCAAAGTGGGATTTGCAGAGGATAACAGCTGGCGTTTTAACCCCAGCTACCTGCCGCCGACGCTGGCGCAGTATTTCACCCGCTTTGGCGCGCCGTGGACCACGCTGCGCGAAACCAATCAACGTTTATTGCTGGAAACCGCCCCGAAAGGCTTTTCGCCAGACTGGGTGCGCTATGAGAAAGACAAAGGCTGGCAGCTAAAAGCCGAAAAAACATTGATCAGCAGCTACGACGCGATCCGCGTTTACATGTGGGTAGGCATGATGCCTGACAGCGATCCGCAAAAAGCGCGGATGCTCAACCGGTTTAAACCGATGGCGACATTCACCGAGAAAAACGGTTATCCGCCGGAAAAAGTCGATGTAGCTTCGGGGAAAGCGCAGGGTAAAGGACCGGTCGGTTTTTCTGCCGCCATGCTGCCCTTTTTACAAAACCGCGATGCGCAGGCCGTTCAGCGCCAGCGCGTGGCCGATAACTTTCCCGGCAGCGATGCCTATTACAACTATGTGCTGACCCTGTTTGGACAAGGCTGGGATCAACACCGTTTCCGCTTCTCGACAAAAGGTGAGTTATTACCTGACTGGGGCCAGGAATGCGCAAATTCACACTAAACATATTCACGCTTTCCCTCGGTCTGGCCGTCATGCCGATGGTCGAGGCAGCACCAACCGCTCAGCAACAGTTGCTGGAGCAAGTTCGGTTAGGCGAAGCGACCCATCGTGAAGACCTGGTGCAACAGTCGTTGTATCGTCTGGAACTTATTGATCCGAATAACCCGGACGTCGTTGCCGCCCGTTTCCGTTCTCTGTTACGTCAGGGCGATATTGATGGCGCGCAAAAACAGCTCGATCGGCTGTCGCAGTTAGCGCCGAGTTCAAATGCGTATAAATCGTCGCGGACCACAATGTTGCTTTCCACGCCGGATGGTCGTCAGGCACTGCAACAGGCAAGATTGCAGGCGACTACTGGTCATGCAGAAGAAGCTGTGGCGAGTTACAACAAACTGTTCAACGGTGCGCCGCCGGAAGGTGACATTGCCGTCGAGTACTGGAGTACGGTGGCGAAAATTCCGGCTCGCCGTGGCGAAGCGATTAATCAGCTAAAACGCATTAATGCGGATACGCCGGGCAATACGGGCCTGCAAAACAATCTGGCGCTATTGCTGTTTAGTAGCGATCGCCGTGACGAAGGTTTTGCCGTCCTGGAACAGATGGCGAAATCAAACGCCGGGCGCGAAGGGGCCTCTAAAATCTGGTACGGGCAGATTAAAGACATGCCCGTCAGCGATGCCAGTGTGTCGGCGCTGAAAAAATATCTCTCGATCTTTAGTGATGGCGATAGCGTAGCTGCGGCGCAATCGCAACTGGCAGAACAGCAAAAACAGCTGGCCGACCCTGCTTTCCGCGCTCGTGCGCAAGGTTTAGCGGCGGTGGACTCTGGTATGGCGGGTAAAGCCATTCCCGAACTACAACAGGCAGTGCGGGCGAACCCGAAAGACAGTGAGGCTCTGGGGGCGCTGGGCCAGGCGTATTCTCAGAAAGGCGATCGCGCCAATGCGGTGGCGAATCTGGAAAAAGCCCTCGCCCTGGATCCGCACAGCAGCAACAACGACAAATGGAACAGTCTCCTGAAAGTAAACCGCTACTGGCTGGCGATCCAGCAGGGCGATGCTGCGCTGAAAGCCAATAATCCTGACCGGGCAGAACGCCTGTTCCAGCAGGCGCGTAATGTCGATAACACCGACAGCTATGCAGTGCTGGGGCTGGGCGATGTGGCGATGGCGCGAAAAGATTATCCCGTCGCCGAACGTTATTATCAGCAGACCTTGCGTATGGACAGCGGCAACACTAACGCCGTGCGCGGGCTGGCGAATATATACCGCCAGCAATCGCCAGAAAAAGCTGAAGCGTTTATCGCCTCGCTCTCTGCCAGTCAGCGGCGAAGCATTGATGATATCGAACGCAGCCTGCAAAACGACCGTCTGGCACAGCAGGCAGAGGCACTGGAAAACCAGGGCAAATGGGCGCAGGCGGCAGCACTTCAGCGGCAACGACTGGCGCTGGACCCCGGCAGCGTATGGATTACTTACCGACTTTCGCAGGATCTCTGGCAGGCCGGACAACGCAGCCAGGCCGATACGTTAATGCGTAATCTGGCGCAGCAGAAGCCGAACGACCCGGAGCAGGTTTACGCTTACGGGCTGTATCTCTCTGGTCATGACCAGGACAGAGCGGCGCTGGCGCATATCAACAGCCTGCCGCGCGCGCAGTGGAGCAGCAATATTCAGGAGCTGGTTAATCGACTGCAAAGCAATCAGGTACTGGAAACCGCTAATCGCCTGCGAGAAAGCGGCAAAGAAGCTGAAGCGGAAGCGATGCTGCGCCAGCAACCACCTTCCACGCGCATAGACCTCACGCTGGCTGGCTGGGCGCAACAACGACGTGATTACACCGCCGCTCGCGCTGCATATAAGAATGTCCTGACGCGGGAGCCAACTAACGCCGATGCCATTCTTGGTCTGACGGAAGTGGATATTGCTGCCGGTGACAAAGCGGCGGCACGTAGCCAGCTGGCGAAACTGCCCGCTACCGATAACGCCTCGCTGAACACACAGCGGCGCGTGGCGCTGGCACAGGCGCAGCTTGGCGATACCGCAGCGGCGCAGCAGACATTTAATAAGTTGATCCCGCAGGCAAAATCTCAGCCACCGTCGATGGAAAGCGCGATGGTACTGCGTGATGGTGCGAAGTTTGAAGCGCTGGCGGGCGATCCAACGCAGGCGCTGGAAACCTACAAAGACGCCATGGTTGCATCCGGTGTGACCACGACGCGTCCGCAGGATAACGACACCTTTACCCGGCTGACCCGTAACGACGAGAAAGATGACTGGCTGAAACGCGGCGTGCGCAGCGATGCGGCTGACCTCTATCGCCAGCAGGATCTTAACGTCACCCTCGAGCACGATTACTGGGGTTCGAGCGGCACCGGTGGTTACTCCGATCTGAAAGCGCACACTACCATGTTGCAGGTGGATGCGCCGTATTCTGACGGGCGGATGTTCTTTCGCAGTGATTTCGTCAATATGAACGTTGGCAGTTTCTCCACGAATGCCGATGGCAAATGGGATGACAACTGGGGCACCTGTACATTACAGGACTGTAGCGGCAACCGCAGCCAGTCGGATTCCGGTGCCAGCGTGGCGGTCGGCTGGCGAAATGACGTCTGGAGCTGGGATATCGGTACCACGCCGATGGGCTTCAACGTGGTGGATGTGGTCGGCGGCATCAGTTACAGCGATGATATCGGGCCGCTGGGTTACACCGTTAACGCCCATCGTCGGCCCATTTCCAGTTCTTTGCTGGCCTTTGGCGGGCAAAAAGACTCCCCGAGCAATACCGGGAAAAAATGGGGTGGCGTGCGTGCCGACGGCGTGGGGCTAAGCCTGAGCTACGATAAAGGTGAAGCAAACGGCGTCTGGGCATCGCTTAGCGGTGACCAGTTAACCGGTAAAAATGTCGAAGATAACTGGCGTGTGCGCTGGATGACGGGCTATTACTATAAGGTCATTAACCAGAACAATCGCCGCGTCACAATCGGCCTGAACAACATGATCTGGCATTACGACAAAGACCTGAGTGGCTACTCACTCGGTCAGGGCGGTTACTACAGCCCGCAGGAATACCTGTCGTTTGCCATACCGGTGATGTGGCGTGAGCGGACGGAAAACTGGTCGTGGGAGCTGGGGGCGTCTGGCTCGTGGTCGCATTCACGCACCAAAACCATGCCGCGTTATCCGCTGATGAATCTGATCCCGACCGACTGGCAGGAAGAAGCTGCGCGGCAATCGAACGATGGCGGCAGCAGTCAGGGCTTTGGCTACACGGCGCGGGCATTACTTGAACGACGTGTTACTTCCAACTGGTTTGTCGGCACGGCAATTGATATCCAGCAGGCGAAAGATTACGCACCCAGCCATTTCCTGCTCTACGTACGTTATTCCGCCGCCGGATGGCAGGGTGACATGGATTTACCGCCGCAGCCGCTGATACCTTACGCCGACTGGTAAGTTTTCAGATAGCGCCTCTCTTAATGCCGCTGCGATCGGGTATACTCGGGCGGCAATCTGGGATTTCCGGGGGGAGACAATTTGCGCGTAAGTCGCTCGTTAACAATCAAGCAGATGGCAATGGTGGCAGCCGTTGTCCTGGTGTTCGTTTTTATTTTTTGCACCGTTTTGCTGTTCCATCTGGTCCAGCAGAATCGCTATAACACGGCTACGCAACTGGAAAGCATTGCTCGCTCTGTCCGCGAACCCTTATCTTCAGCTATTTTGAAAGGCGATATTCCCGAAGCGGAAGCTATTCTTGCCAGCATTAAACCGGCAGGCGTGGTCAGCCGTGCCGATGTAGTGCTGCCTAACCAGTTCCAGGCGCTGCGTAAAAGTTTTATTCCAGAGCGGCCAGTGCCGGTAATGGTTACTCGCCTGTTTGAGCTACCGGTTCAAATCTCGCTGGGTGTCTACTCGCTCGAACGTCCGGCAAATCCGCAGCCAATTGCCTATCTGGTGCTACAGGCGGATTCCTTCCGCATGTATAAGTTCGTGATGAGCACCCTCTCAACGTTAGTGACCATTTACTTACTTTTGTCGTTAATATTGACGGTGGCGATTAGCTGGTGCATTAACCGCCTGATTTTGCATCCGTTACGCAATATTGCTCGCGAACTTAACGCCATCCCTGCCCAGGAGCTTGTTGGTCACCAACTGGCATTACCACGTCTGCATCAGGACGATGAAATCGGTATGCTGGTGCGCAGTTACAACCTCAACCAGCAATTGCTGCAGCGCCATTATGAAGAACAGAACGAAAACGCGATGCGCTTCCCGGTGTCGGATTTGCCGAACAAAGCCTTGCTGATGGAGATGCTGGAGCAGGTTGTCGCGCGTAAACAAACCACCGCGCTGATGATCATCACCTGTGAAACCCTGCGTGATACTGCGGGCGTGCTGAAAGAGGCGCAACGAGAAATTCTGCTGCTGACGCTGGTGGAAAAACTCAAATCGGTACTGTCGCCACGTATGATCCTCGCGCAGATTAGTGGTTATGACTTTGCTGTCATTGCCAATGGTGTACAGGAACCGTGGCACGCAATCACTTTAGGTCAGCAAGTGCTCACTATCATGAGCGAGCGCCTGCCGATTGAACGTATTCAACTCCGTCCGCACTGTAGCATTGGCGTGGCGATGTTCTACGGCGATCTCACCGCCGAACAGCTTTACAGTCGTGCTATTTCTGCGGCATTTACCGCTCGCCATAAAGGCAAGAATCAGATTCAGTTCTTTGATCCGCAGCAGATGGAAGCCGCCCAACAGCGGTTGACGGAAGAGAGCGATATCCTTAATGCACTGGAAAATCATCAGTTTGCGATTTGGTTACAGCCACAGGTCGAGATGACCAGCGGTAAACTGGTCAGTGCGGAAGTGTTACTGCGTATCCAGCAACCGGATGGCAGTTGGGATCTGCCGGATGGCTTAATCGATCGCATTGAATGCTGTGGGCTGATGGTTACCGTTGGTCACTGGGTGCTGGAAGAGTCCTGTCGACTGCTTGCTGCCTGGCAAGAGCGCGGCATTATGCTGCCCTTGTCGGTAAACCTCTCAGCGCTGCAACTGATGCACCCGAATATGGTGGCGGATATGCTGGAACTGTTAACCCGCTATCGCATTCAGCCGGGAACACTGATTCTGGAAGTGACAGAAAGCCGACGTATTGACGACCCTCATGCTGCGGTGGCAATCCTCCGTCCGCTGCGCAATGCCGGAGTTCGGGTGGCGCTGGATGATTTCGGCATGGGCTATGCGGGGCTGCGTCAGCTGCAGCATATGAAATCGTTGCCAATCGACGTACTGAAAATCGACAAAATGTTTGTTGAAGGCTTGCCGGAAGATAGCAGCATGATTGCTGCAATTATCATGTTGGCGCAAAGCCTGAACTTACAAATGATTGCCGAAGGCGTGGAGACTGAAGCACAACGCGACTGGCTGGCAAAAGCGGGCGTTGGTATTGCCCAGGGCTTCCTTTTTGCTCGCCCACTCCCTATTGAAATCTTCGAAGAGAGTTACCTGGAAGAAAAGTAGCTACCCCAAACTGATTACAAAACTTTAAAAAGTGCTGGTTTGTGCGAGCCAGCTCAAACTTTTTAACCTTTTTGTTTCAATTATGATCCAGGTACATTTCTGTGATGTTGTCTGGGTGTTATTTTAAGGCCGCAGGTACCCCATAACCTTACAAGACCTGTGGTTTTACTAAAGGACACCCTATGAAAACCTCTCTGTTTAAAAGCCTTTACTTTCAGGTCCTGACAGCGATAGCCATTGGTATTCTCCTTGGCCATTTCTACCCTGAAATAGGCGAGCAAATGAAACCGCTTGGCGACGGGTTCGTTAAGCTCATTAAGATGATCATCGCTCCTGTCATCTTTTGTACCGTCGTAACGGGCATTGCGGGCATGGAAAGCATGAAGGCGGTCGGTCGTACCGGCGCAGTCGCACTGCTTTACTTTGAAATTGTCAGTACCATCGCGCTGATTATTGGTCTTATCATCGTTAACGTCGTGCAGCCTGGTGCCGGAATGAACGTCGATCCGGCAACGCTTGATGCGAAAGCGGTAGCGGTTTACGCCGATCAGGCGAAAGACCAGGGCATTGTCGCCTTCATTATGGATGTCATCCCGGCGAGCGTCATTGGCGCATTTGCCAGCGGTAACATTCTGCAGGTGCTGCTGTTTGCCGTACTGTTTGGTTTTGCGCTCCACCGTCTGGGCAGCAAAGGCCAACTGATTTTTAACGTGATCGAAAGTTTCTCGCAGGTCATCTTCGGCATCATCAATATGATCATGCGTCTGGCACCTATTGGTGCGTTCGGGGCAATGGCGTTTACCATCGGTAAATACGGCGTCGGCACACTGGTGCAACTGGGGCAGCTGATTATCTGCTTCTACATCACCTGTATCCTGTTTGTGGTGCTGGTACTGGGTTCAATCGCTAAAGCGACTGGTTTCAGTATCTTCAAATTTATCCGCTACATCCGTGAAGAACTGCTGATTGTACTGGGGACTTCATCTTCCGAGTCGGCGCTGCCGCGTATGCTCGACAAGATGGAGAAACTCGGCTGCCGCAAATCGGTGGTGGGGCTGGTCATCCCGACAGGCTACTCGTTTAACCTTGATGGTACATCGATATACCTGACAATGGCGGCGGTGTTTATCGCCCAGGCCACTAACAGTCAGATGGATATCGTCCACCAAATCACGCTGTTAATCGTGTTGCTGCTTTCTTCTAAAGGGGCGGCAGGGGTAACGGGTAGTGGTTTTATCGTGCTGGCGGCAACGCTCTCTGCGGTGGGCCATTTGCCGGTAGCGGGTCTGGCGCTGATCCTCGGTATTGACCGCTTTATGTCAGAAGCTCGTGCGCTGACTAACCTGGTCGGTAACGGCGTAGCGACCATTGTCGTTGCTAAGTGGGTGAAAGAACTGGACCACAAAAAACTGGACGATGTGCTGAATAATCGTGCGCCGGATGGCAAAACGCACGAATTATCCTCTTAATCTCACCACTTATGCCCGCACTCCCTTCCCCGAGTGCGGGTGTTTGCGCATAATTGACCCCTGTGCCTGAACTTACCACCTGGGTGAGTTCAGGTTTATTTCACTTCTTCCGTGACATTTTCATGTTCTTGCGGTCTAACACGAAGTGTTTTTAACGTCATTTAGACTGACCGACAACGGGCAGTTTTTTATTACCAGGATAGTTGATCAGGGGTTCACATGCAGGGCACAAAAATTCGACTTTTAGCGGGCGGTTTGCTGATGATGGCCACTGCTGGCTATGTGCAGGCAGATGCGCTCCAGCCTGATCCAGCATGGCAACAGGGGACGCTTTCCAACGGTTTACAGTGGCAAGTGCTGACCACGCCCCAGCGTCCCAGCGATCGTGTTGAAATTCGCCTGCTGGTTAATACCGGTTCGCTCGCCGAAAGTACACAACAGAGCGGTTACAGCCACGCCATCCCTCGTATTGCGTTAACGCAAAGCGGTGGCCTTGAAGCAGTACAGGCGCGTTCATTGTGGCAGCAGGGGATCGACCCTAAACGCCCGATGCCGCCGGTAATTGTCTCTTATGACACCACGCTGTTTAATCTGAGTTTGCCCAATAACCGTAACGACTTGCTGAAAGAAGCGCTCTCTTATCTGGCAAATGCCACTGGCAAACTGACTATCACGCCAGAAACCATCAACCACGCGCTGCAAAGTCAGGACATGGTGGCAACCTGGCCTGCCGATACTAAAGAGGGCTGGTGGCGCTATCGTCTGAAAGGATCAACCTTGTTAGGTCACGATCCTGCCGATCCGCTGAAACAACCCGTTGAAGCGGAAAAGATTAAAGATTTCTATCAGAAATGGTACACCCCGGATGCAATGACGCTGCTGGTGGTGGGAAACGTGGATGCGCGCTCGGTCGTCGACCAAATCAATAAAACGTTTGGCGAACTGAAAGGCAAACGTGAAACACCGGCTCCGGTGCCGACGCTTTCTCCGCTGCGTGCGGAAGCGGTGAGTATTATGACTGACGCGGTGCGTCAGGACCGGTTATCCATCATGTGGGATACGCCGTGGCAGCCGATTCGTGAATCAGCCGCACTGCTGCGCTACTGGCGTGCGGACCTGGCCCGTGAGGCGCTGTTCTGGCATGTTCAGCAAGCGTTAAGCGCCAATAACAGCAAAGACATCGGTCTTGGATTTGACTGCCGTGTGCTGTATCTGCGTGCGCAGTGTGCCATCAACATCGAATCACCAAACGACAAGCTGAACAGCAACCTTAATCTGGTGGCGCGTGAGCTGGCGAAGGTTCGCGATAAAGGTCTGCCGGAAGAGGAGTTCAATGCGTTAGTGGCGCAAAAGAAACTGGAGCTGCAGAAACTGTTTGCCGCCTATGCGCGAGCTGATACCGATATTCTGATGGGGCAGCGGATGCGTTCGTTGCAAAATCAGGTTGTCGATATCGCGCCGGAGCAATATCAGAAACTGCGCCAGGACTTCCTTAACAGCCTGACGGTGGAGATGTTAAATCAGGATCTGCGTCAGCAGTTGTCGAACGATATGGCGTTAATACTGCTGCAGCCGAAAGGCGAGCTGGAATTTAACATGAAAGCGTTGCAGGCGGCCTGGGATCAAATCATGACCCCATCTACTGCCGCTGCGACCACCTCTGTCGCCACGGATGACGTTCATCCTGAAGTGACGGATATTCCACCTGCACAGTAATGCCTGATGGTGATGAGTTAGCACAACCATCAGGTATTTATGGATGAGCTGGATAGAGGGGTAACACTTTATCCAGCCTTTTGCATATGCTGCTTTTACGCCGGCATCGCCTCACGCGGGATAATCGCGCCGCGATACTGAATAACGGTACTTGCGGTCAGGTGCCCGCGTTTCGCCGCGTTTTCCGCACTGCCGCCCGTCAAACGTACCGCCAGATAACCGGCACTGAAAGAGTCGCCAGCTGCGGTGGTATCGATCACTTTTTCTTTCGGCAGTTTCACCGCCGGAACATCCACTAACCCTTCGCCAGCAATGGACACCAGGCAAGAATCCGCCCCGCGTTTCACCACCACTTCTTTCACGCCCGCGTTATGGGTGCGCGCAATGACGTCTTCCACCGGCTGTTGACCCCACAGCGCGTCTTCGTCGTCCAGCGTCAGGAAGGCGATATCCGTGCATTCCAGCATTTGCTGGTACACCTGCTGTGTCTCTTCTTTGCTGGCCCACAGGCGCGGACGATAGTTATTGTCGAAAATTACTTTTCCGCCGTTGGCGCGGCATTCGCGCAACAAAGAAAGCAGTTTCTCGCGGCTGGTCGGGCTTAAGATCGCCAGGCTAATCCCGCTCAGGTAGAGATAATCGAAATTCGCCAGCTCTTCGCAAATCGCCGCAGACTGCTCGCTCTCCAGCCAGAATTTGGCGGCGGCTTCGTTACGCCAGTAGTAGAACGTACGTTCGCCGGTGCTGTCGGTTTCAATGTAGTAAAGGCCCGGCAGACGGTTTTCCATCCGTTGGGTCAGGGAAGTATCAACGTTCTCGCCGTGCCAGGCGTCCAGCATTTGCTGGCTAAAACTGTCCGTTCCCAGCGCCGTTACGTAATGAACGGTTAATGCCGCAGGATCGACCTGACGGGCGATATAGACGGAAGTGTTCAGGGTATCGCCGCCGAAACCGCGCTTAACGTCCGCGCCTTTCTCGGAAAGCTCAATCATGCATTCGCCAATCACGGCAATCTTTTTGGACATAGTCGTGAACCTGATCTGTAAAAAATTAGCGTTAGTTTGCGCTGTGGTGGTTTGCTGGTCAACCATATTAAAACAGTGTTCCATTATTTTTTTGAGCCAGAACGTATTCCTGAAAGATTCCGTTGTGGAGTGGGAAAATTTAACCCGGCCAGGCGGTAAAGTTATGCCCTTGCGCGCCGATAATCTTTGTCGAGTCCGGGCAGCATCACTTTTAAACACAGGACATCTTTGATGATAAGGCAGGTTATCCAGCGAATAAGCAACCCTGAAGCAAGCATCGAGAGCTTGCAGGAACGGCGTTTTTGGTTGCAGTGTGAGCGTGCTTACACCTGGCAGCCGATCTATCAAACATGCGGGCGGTTAATGGCCGTGGAGCTATTAACGGTGGTCACGCATCCCTTGAACCCTTCGCAACGCCTGCCGCCGGATCGCTATTTTACTGAAATCACCGTCAGCCATCGGATGGAGGTTGTGAAAGAGCAGATTGATTTACTGGCGCAAAAAGCCGACTTCTTTATAGAGCACGACCTGCTGGCATCGGTCAATATTGATGGCCCTACGCTCATCGCCCTGCGTCAGCAACCAAAAATCCTGCGCCAGATTGAGCGTCTTCCCTGGCTGCGTTTCGAACTGGTGGAACACATCCGTCTGCCGAAAGATTCAACCTTTGCCTCGATGTGTGAATTTGGCCCGCTGTGGCTGGATGATTTTGGCACCGGGATGGCAAATTTCTCTGCGCTAAGTGAAGTGCGTTATGACTACATCAAAATCGCGCGAGAGCTGTTTGTGATGCTGCGTCAGTCGCCGGAAGGACGCACACTCTTTTCTCAGCTTTTACATCTCATGAATCGCTATTGTCGCGGGGTGATCGTCGAGGGCGTAGAAACGCCGGAAGAGTGGCGTGATGTTCAGAGCTCGCCCGCATTCGCCGCACAAGGCTGGTTTCTTTCACGCCCGGCACCGATAGAAACGCTGAATACGGCGGTTTTGGCGCTATAAGCTGCCTCATTTTCCGCCTGGCTGGACTATCTTTAGGACTGGCACAGGAAGAATATGAGGAAGCGAACGATGAGCAAGGCAGGCAAAATAACCGCTGCGATTTCAGGGGCTTTCTTGTTGTTGATTGTCGTGGCGATCATTTTGATTGCAACTTTTGACTGGAATCGACTCAAACCGACCATCAACCAGAAAGTCTCTGCGGAGTTGAATCGTCCGTTCGCTATCCGTGGCGATCTGGGCGTGGTGTGGGAGCGGCAAAAGCAAGAAACTGGCTGGCGCAGCTGGGTGCCGTGGCCTCATGTGCATGCAGAAGACATCATTCTCGGCAATCCACCGGATATTCCCGAAGTCACAATGGTGCATTTGCCACGCGTAGAGGCAACGCTGGCACCGTTGGCGCTGCTGACCAAAACGGTCTGGCTACCGTGGATCAAACTGGAAAAGCCCGACGCACGCCTGATTCGCCTCTCAGAAAAGAACAACAACTGGACATTTAATCTCGCCAGCGATGACAACAAAGACGCGAATGCAAAGCCGTCGGCATGGTCGTTTCGGCTGGATAATATTCTTTTCGATCAAGGGCGGATCGCCATTGATGACAAAGTAAGCAAAGCGGATCTGGAAATTTTTGTCGATCCGTTAGGCAAGCCGCTGCCGTTCAGCGAAGTTACTGGATCGAAAGGTAAAGCGGATAAAGAAAAGGTGGGCGATTACGTTTTTGGCCTGAAGGCGCAGGGACGTTATAACGGTGAACCGCTCACTGGTACGGGAAAAATAGGCGGTATGCTGGCGCTGCGTGGCGAAGGGACGCCGTTTCCGGTACAGGCTGATTTCCGCTCTGGTAACACCCGTGTTGCTTTTGATGGCGTTGTGAATGACCCAATGAAGATGGGTGGTGTCGATTTACGGCTTAAATTTTCTGGCGATTCGCTGGGTGATCTCTATGAACTGACGGGCGTTCTGCTGCCCGATACCCCGCCGTTTGAAACGGATGGTCGGCTGGTAGCGAAAATCGACACTGAAAAATCGTCGGTCTTTGATTATCGCGGCTTTAATGGGCGCATTGGCGATAGCGATATCCACGGTTCTCTGGTCTATACCACCGGCAAGCCACGGCCAAAACTGGAAGGTGATGTCGAGTCGCGGCAATTGCGGCTGGCGGACTTGGGACCGTTGATTGGCGTTGATTCCGGGAAAGGAGCTGAAAAGTCGAAACGGTCTGAACAGAAGAAGGGCGAAAAAAGCGTTCAGCCTGCGGGTAAAGTGCTGCCTTATGACCGCTTCGAAACCGATAAATGGGACGTCATGGATGCCGATGTTCGCTTCAAAGGGCGGCGCATTGAGCATGGCAGTAGCCTGCCGATTAGCGATCTTTCTACTCATATCATCCTCAAAAATGCTGACCTGCGCCTGCAACCGCTGAAATTTGGCATGGCAGGCGGCAGCATTGCGGCGAATATTCATCTGGAAGGTGATAAAAAACCGATGCAAGGGCGGGCAGATATTCAGGCTCGTCGGCTGAAACTGAAAGAACTGATGCCCGATGTGGAACTGATGCAGAAGACGCTGGGGGAAATGAACGGTGACGCGGAACTACGCGGTAGCGGTAACTCGGTGGCGGCGCTTTTAGGCAACAGTAACGGCAACCTGAAACTGTTGATGAATGACGGGCTGGTGAGCCGCAACCTGATGGAGATTGTCGGGCTGAATGTCGGTAACTACATTGTCGGTGCGATATTTGGTGACGATGAGGTGCGGGTGAACTGTGCGGCGGCGAATCTGGATATTGCCAACGGCGTGGCGCGCCCGCAGATTTTTGCTTTCGATACTGAGAACGCGTTGATTAACGTTACCGGCACGGCAAGTTTTGCTTCGGAACAGCTGGATTTGACTATTGATCCGGAGAGTAAAGGAATTCGGATTATCACGCTGCGTTCGCCGCTGTATGTGCGTGGGACATTTAAAAATCCGCAGGCTGGGGTGAAAGCCGGGCCGTTGATTGCCCGAGGAGCCGTTGCGGCGGCACTGGCAACGCTGGTTACGCCAGCGGCGGCGTTACTGGCGCTGATCTCACCTTCCGAAGGGGAGGCTAATCAGTGCCGGACGATTTTGTCGCAGATGAAGAAGTGATGAGGTTGGATTGTGTTTGCTGGTGAGTTCGGGAGCAGCGTGTTCCCCTCACCCTAACCCTCTCCCAAAAGGGGCGAGGGGACTGTTTTGTGCGTGTTGAAACAACGAGTACCGCTTTTCCGTTCACTTTCTGGGGGGAGGGCCGGGGTGAGGGTGGCAGCCCGCACGATACTTACAACGACTGATGTCGTGTCTCATGGGTCAGCAGCAGGGCGATTAACGTCAAGCCAGCCATCGCCGCCAGATATAACCCCACCGCACCTAACCCGTAGTTAGTCTGCAACCAGGCTGCGATATACGGCGCAACGGAAGCCCCGAGAATCGACGCTACGTTGTAAGAGAACGATGCTCCGGTGTAACGCACTTCTGTCGGGAACAGCTCTGGTAACAGCGCGCCCATCGGCCCGAAGGTCAGTCCCATCAGACTTAACCCCAGCAGCAGGAAGGCAAAAACCAGAATCGGGTTGCCAGAACCGAGTAGCGGGTTAAAGGCGAACAGCGCGAACAGGATGATCAGCGTGGTGATGATTACCATGCTTTTACGGCGACCAAAGGCATCAGCCAGTAATCCGGCGACAGGTACCATCACGCCAAAACCAATAACTGCCATCATCAGCATCCACAACACTTCGTTACGCGGCAGGCCAAGCCCAACTGGCGCGGCGGCGGTACTGAAGGTCATAGAGTAGACCGTCATGATGTAAAACAGCGTATAGGTTGCCAGCATAATGAACGTACCCAGTACGGTTACGCGAACATGTTTGGTCAGCAGCGTACCCAGCGGGATCTTCACCTGTTTTTTCGCTTTAGCGACTTTCTCAAACACCGGCGACTCATGCAGCGACACGCGAACATACAGGCCGATAATGACCAGTACCGCCGAGAAGATAAATGGCACCCGCCAGCCCCAGCTCATAAACTGCTCGTCGGTCAGTAGCCAGGAAAGCAGCAAGAAAGTGCCGTTGGCAAAGAAGAAGCCAATCGGTGCGCCCAGCTGTGGGAAGGAGCCATACAGTGCACGTTTGCGCGGTGGGGCGTTTTCAGTCGCCAGCAGCGCCGCGCCGCCCCATTCACCGCCTAAGCCCAGACCCTGACCAAATCGAGCCAGCGCCAGCAGCAGCGGGGCGAAAATACCAATCGTGGCATAGCCCGGCAGCAGACCAATCACCACGGTCGAAATCCCCATCGTTAGCAACGAGGCGACCAGCGTCGCTTTACGCCCAACGCGATCGCCAAAATGACCAAAGACGGCAGAGCCAATAGGGCGCGCGACGAAGGCGATGGCGAAGGTGGCGAGCGACTGGAGCGTTGCTGCCGTAGGATCGCCCTGCGGGAAGAAGATATGCGGAAACACAATAACGGCCGCAGTGGCGTAAATGTAAAAGTCGAAAAACTCAATGGCCGTGCCAATGAGAGAGGCGACAAGGACTTTATTACGCGAGTTGATCGGCGTGTATTCTTGCTCGTGGTCGAGTGTTGTGGCTGTTGCTTGCATAATCTTTTCTTATTTTTTGGCTAACGAATAGCCATATTACGCACAGCAAAAGTGATATTTCAATGTGTAACAAATCGCGGAAATGGTCAAAAGCCAGGCAAAAAGGGGATAATGTTTAAGCCAGTGATTTTTCTTCTATGAAATGCTTCACATAATTTTATAAATAGTGGATAAAACTGGTTTCAGGTTAAATAAAAGTTACCAACTGGATTTATATGCTGGGGTTGTGAGTTGGAATGAAATTGTTTGCTCCTGAAGAGATGTAGTTTCAGGTGGTTATGTGCATGTCATTGCCTGGTCTCTGGCTGGCTTGTACCCCCTCACCCTAACCCTCTCCCCGAAGGGGCGAGGGGATCGACCGTGCGTTTATCAGGCATTATAAACCAATGAATTACCGCTGCGTTTTCCCCGGCATTCGCGGGTCGTCTTTATATTCGGCGGTGGCAATCCACGCCGCGCAAAACAGCGTCAAACGGGCGAAGAAGTAGAAAAATGCCATCAGTCCCAGCACGGAACCAAATGCTGCGCCAGAGGGGGATTTCATCAGCGATGGCAGGGTGTAGGTCATCACGATTTTAATCACTTCAAAACCAATCGCAGCCAGAAATGTTCCGCGAATCAGGGCTTTTTTGCGCGGACGGTGGCGCGGCAAGCGCCAGAAGATCCAGAAGAAAAGCAGATAGTTGGCGAAGATGGAAATCGCCAGGCCAATCAACCGCCACGTCGGTTTCAGCCACTCAATGCTGTTCAGGTGCAGGGCGCTAATAATCATTTGCTGCGCCGAACCGGCAACCGAGGTGATCGAAAGCGTCACAATCAGTGCAATCAACAAACCAATCAGTGAAATAAAATCACGCAGATATTTTACCCAGAACTTCTCCTGATCTTGCGGCGAGCGTTCCCAGACATCGCGTGACTGGGCGCGAATCGCTTCACGCAGGTTACCCATCCAGTTGATGCCGGAATAAAGCGCCACCGCCAGGCCGACAAGCCCTACGGTAGTACGCTGCTGAACGGCGGTGTTGATGGTGTTTTTCAACGTGGCGGCTAGCGTCGGATCGCTGATGTTTTGCAGAATTTTGTCGAAGATATCCTGTAGCAACATCGGATGGGAGGCCAGCACAAAGCCCCCTGCGGCAAACGACACCATCAAAATCGGGATCATCGACAAAAATGAGAAATAGGTGATAGCCGCACCAAACTGGTTACCCAGCCGATCGTTAAAGCGCTCTGTTGCGCGAATCAGGTGCGCAATAACCGGTTGGCGTTGGACTTTTTCGGCAGTGGTGGTGACGGTTTCCAGCGCCTGGCTAACTTTGCCGCCTTTCTCGCTATTATCCAACTGCTTAATCGGCTCGTGCTCCAGATCCTGGGTGGGACGTTTGATCTCGTTTTCCTGCGTCATCCGCTCTTTTGTCCTTCTGTCGTGGTCATTCTTAAAAAGTATAGTCGGTCAGTCCAGGTGCTCTTTCATTACGCCAGCCAGCCACTGCATAAACAGGTTTACACGCCGGGAAAGCTCCCGACGCTGCGGATAAACCAGCGAAAGGGAGAGCGGCTCGGCACGGTAGCCAGGTAATACTTCAATAAGCCTCCCGGCACGCAGGGCTTCGCGCACGGCAATGCGCGGGATCTGAATAATCCCCAGACCGGCAAGACCGGCGGCGAGATAGTTTTCGCGACTGTTTACCGTCAACATGCCGCCAGACTTAAACCACTGGACGCCATTAACGCTGGCAACCTCAAAACCTAACGGATGTACACCCAGGTGCGGTGTGTAGCGCACTATTGCGTGCGAAGTCAGATCGTCGGGGCTTTGAGGATAACCAAAGCGCGTCAGATAGTGCGGACTGGCACAGTTGACCATGGTCAGTTTGCCGAGGGGACGGGCGATAACGCCATTTTCCGGTAACGCGCCAGTGCGTATCACGCAATCAAAACCATCGTGAAGAATATCTACCGGACGGTCATGGCTACTCAGCTCCAGCTCAATTCCCGGATGCAGATAGATAAATTCCGACAGGCGCGGCAGTAACAGGCTTTTCGCGATTCCTGGCGGGATGTCGATGCGTAATTTACCGCTGATACTGGTGGCATCCTGTTGAAACAGACCGTCCAGTTCGCTGAGATTACTCAACACATCTTTTGCCCGTTGATAATAGGTCATGCCTTCTGGCGTGAGTTTGACCCGTCGCGTAGTGCGCTGGAGAAGCTGGGTGCCAAGTTGATGTTCCAGTGCCTGTATCTGGCGCGAAACACTTCCCTTTGGCAAAGCAAAGAAATCCGCCGCGCGGGAAAAACTTTCCAGCTCCGCGACTTTGATGAACAACTGCATTGCGTGAATTTTATCCATTTCTTTGACCGATTGTTGTTCACAGCGAAACAGTAACGCGCATATCGCATTGTTTATTGTTTTTTCTAACATCTAATGCCGGGTTTCACAATGTTGTCATGACGAATGTGGCGATTTCTCAGCAGGAAAAGGGCGGAATAGCTTTATGAGAAAGGTGAATTTCCCTAAACAGAGCGTTTTTTTTCAGCGATTCCCTTTAAAGTGAACAGAGGACGTGTTGGCTATTTGTGCTTATTTTTGTCTCATTGCCATTTGTTATTTTTGCTTGTGGTCGCGGAGTTTCATTTTTAATTGCATGCGTACTAACCATCAATATAAGGAAATCCTCAAAATTGTTTTAAATAGTGCCCTCGACATGTAATTTCAGGCGTTTAGCTGTAACGATTTATATCGGCAACTATTTTCTACGCGTCATCTCTGTAGAATGGCCACCGCCAAATGGCGAATTCTTATTTTTTCTCGCGGGTAATACCCTTCCACTACTTAAGTCTTTTTAACGTATTCAGGTGGAGATTCAGTTATGCAAATAGTCATGTTTGACAGGCAGTCAATATTTATTCATGGAATGAAAATCAGTTTACAGCAGCGTATTCCAGGAGTGAGTATTCAGGGGGCCGGTCAGGCAGACGAGTTATGGCAGAAGCTGGAAAGTTACCCTGAAGCCTTAGTGATGCTCGATGGCGATCAGGATGGTGAGTTTTGTTACTGGTTGCTGCAAAAAACCGTGGTGCAATTTCCTGAGGTTAAGGTGTTAATTACGGCGACGGATTGCAATAAACGGTGGTTACAGGAAGTTATCCATTTTAATGTGCTGGCCATTGTGCCTCGTGATTCAACCGTCGAGACATTTGCGTTGGCGGTAAATAGTGCGGCGATGGGGATGATGTTTCTGCCTGGAGACTGGCGGACGACGCCGGAAAAGGACATTAAAGATCTCAAATCGTTAAGCGCCCGCCAGCGGGAGATTTTAACCATGTTAGCGGCGGGCGAATCAAATAAGGAGATCGGCAGGGCGCTGAATATCAGTACCGGAACGGTAAAAGCGCATCTGGAATCCCTGTATCGCCGTCTGGAAGTGAAAAATCGCACCCAGGCGGCAATGATGTTAAATATCTCCTCCTGAAGAGGATAATTTTACAGCCAGCAGGAAGTTAGCGGCTGGCTGTAAAAATATTATGGTTCGCCGTACAAACCAATTAAACGGCGTACCACACCGTTAGTCCAGCCAAACCCATCCTGCAACGGATACTCGCCACCGCCGCCTTCGCGGGGAACACCATCGGCAATATGGTATTTCTCGATCAGTTTGTGCTGTTCCAGATAGAACTGATTCACCGTCTTCAGCCAGCTGCGCGCGATTTCATCACCCAGAAGGTCATCGCCATACATTTTAAATCCCTGAATCGCCATCCATTGTAACGGTGCCCAGCCGTTGGGTTTATCCCACTGTTCACCGGTTTCGTACTCGCTTGCCAGAATCCCGCCAGGTGTCAGTAACCGGCTGCGCACGGCGTTTGCCAGACGATCGGCCTGTTCATGGTTCGCCATACCGACATAGAGCGGCACAATGGCGGCAGCGGAAAACAGCGCCAGTTGTTCGCGTCGCCAGTCGTAATCGCGGTAGATACCGTTTTCATCATCCCAGAGGTAACGGTTTACCGCATCGCGACGGGCACAGGCCTTCTGGCGGAACAGTGCTTCTGTCTCTTTCTCGCCTTTCAGCGCCGAGATGTTGGCGATGGCGCTCTCCAGTTTAAACAGGAAGGCATTCAGATCGATGGGGATGAACTGGGTGGTACGAATGCTCGCCAGACGACCAGTATCACGCAGCCAGCGGGAAGAGTAATCCCAACCGGAGGCCGCCCCCGCGCGTAAATCGCGGTACACCTCGTTGGGCGGGCGACCAGAATGTTTCGTGGTTTCAACGTCCTCAAGCCAGGATTCGTCACGCGGTGTGTCGCGATCGTCCCAGTAACGGTTGAGCAGCGATCCGTCCGGCATCCGCACAACATGGCGATAGGCCTGATTAGGGATCAACGATTCTGCACCGTCCATCCAGAAGGCATATTCCATTTTCAGGTGGTCGAGATAGCGGCGTGCACCGCGTACACCATCTTCTTCAAACAACTCCACCATCAGCGCAAAAACCGGTGGTTGCGAGCGGCTCAAATAATAGGTGCGGTTGCCGTTGGGGATGTGACCGTAGTTTTCGATCATCCAGGCGAAGTTATCGGCCATGCATTTCAGCAAATCTTCCCGACCACTTTCCGCCAGCCCCAGCATGGTGAAATAGGAATCCCAATAGTAGGTTTCGCTAAAACGGCCGCCCGGGACAATATATGACTGCGGCAGCGCCAGCAGAGAAGACCACGGAATGTGATCCTGCGGTTCGCGGGTTAGCACCGGCCACAGCTGGTCGATATGCTCTTTCAGGGAATTTTGCGGGTCCGATACATACTCGCTGGAGTAGACCTCCGGCAGCCAGAAGTGGTTTTCAACAAACTTGCGCAAGTCAAAATCACGATGACGGCGCACTTTACGGTAGCGGATTAAAATATCCAGCGGGTCCATTTTAGGTGCGCAGTCGGGAAAGGTTTTACTGTCGGGGAAAATTTTCGCCGACTGAACATGCTCGAACAGTTCGAGATAGCGATCGGCAGGCGTCAGCGCATCAGAGGCGGGCAGCCCTTCAATCATCTCGGGTTCCGGTTCTGCCTCGATCATCTCATCCAGTTTTAATTCATATGGGTCCAGTTCATAGCAGAGATCGACCTCGATCATCAGTTCATCTGGATTAGGGTTTTGAATTTTCTGATTGAGCATAAGGATCCAACCTCCGAAATTCGTCGCTAATTATCGGGCTTTTCTTTAAGGGTAGTCATTCGCTCCGCCTGGTGGGCGACAAAGCGTGCGGTGGATCACGTTTATTAACCTGTCAAAAAATATAACGCACTAATATCCATGGAATTTATAAAAATACAGATTTCGTGTTGTTTTTCATTTTCAGAACATTCAATCCTGCTCTCGCCGCAATCATGATATGCCATTCCTGATCTGGATAATAGGCACAGGCTATCTTATTGATAGTTTATATTCATGTAATTGATTGATTCCTATCAAAAAGTGTATCTCCCTGTTTTTTATGATGGCTTTGTCTCGCAGAGACGTTTGCAGCATTCTGGAAAATTTTCTGGGTCACAATAACTCACCACCGTGAGGGAAGAATAATGAAAATGGTCTCACGTATTACCGCGATCGGCCTGGCTGGCGTCGCGATTTGCTATTTAGGGTTATCTGGTTATGTGTGGTACCACGATAATAAACGCAGTAAACAGGCCGATGTTCAGGCATCTGCTGTCAGTGAAAATAATAAGGTTTTAGGCTTTCTCCGCGAAAAAGGATGCGACTATTGCCACACGCCTTCGGCAGAATTACCCGCCTATTATTATATTCCTGGCGCGAAACAGTTGATGGATTACGACATTAAGCTTGGATATAAATCTTTTAACCTCGAGGCCGTGCGTGCGGCTCTGCTGGCTGATAAACCCGTTTCGCAAAGCGATCTGAATAAGATTGAATGGGTGATGCAGTATGAAACCATGCCACCAACACGTTATACCGCGCTACACTGGGCGGGTAAGGTGAGTGATGAAGAGCGGGCGGAAATACTCGCCTGGATTGCAAAACAGCGCGCGGAATATTACGCCAGCAATGACATTGCTCCGGAGCATCGCAATGAACCGGTGCAGCCCATCCCGCAAAAACTGCCTACCGATGCGCAAAAAGTGGCGTTGGGTTTTGCGCTGTATCACGATCCCCGTTTATCGGCGGATAGCACCATTTCATGCGCTCATTGCCATGCGTTGAATGCGGGGGGCGTCGATGGCAGAAAAACATCGATTGGTGTTGGTGGCGCAGTGGGGCCGATTAACGCGCCGACGGTATTTAACTCAGTATTTAACGTTGAGCAGTTCTGGGATGGTCGTGCGGCAACATTGCAGGATCAGGCTGGTGGACCGCCGTTGAATCCGATTGAAATGGCGTCGAAATCCTGGGACGAAATTATTGCTAAGCTGGAAAAAGATCCGCAGCTTAAAGCGCAGTTCCTCGAAGTCTATCCGCAAGGTTTCAGTGGCGAAAATATTACTGATGCCATTGCTGAATTTGAGAAAACATTAATTACGCCAGATTCCCCATTTGATAAATGGTTGCGTGGAGATGAGAATGCGCTGACGGCACAACAGAAAAAAGGCTATCAATTATTTAAAGATAATAAATGTGCAACTTGTCATGGTGGTATTATTCTCGGCGGACGTTCCTTCGAACCGTTGGGGCTGAAAAAAGACTTTAACTTTGGTGAAATTACGGCGGCGGATATTGGTCGTATGAATGTGACTAAAGAAGAGCGCGATAAATTGCGTCAGAAAGTACCCGGTTTACGTAACGTTGCACTAACGGCACCGTACTTCCATCGCGGTGATGTGCCGACGCTGGACGGGGCGGTGAAACTGATGTTGCGCTATCAGGTAGGCAAAGAGCTGCCGCAGGAGGATGTGGATGATATCGTAGCTTTCCTGCACAGTCTGAACGGGGTTTATACGCCGTATATGCAGGATAAACAATAATTAATTTAATCGCCCGAACAGGAATGTTCGGGTGATTTTTATTGCGATAATAAAGTCTGTTTTTAATATTATCATGTTAAATGTTTATATTATAAAAAGTCGTTTTTCTGCTTAGGATTTTGTTATTTAAATTAAGCCTGTAATGCCTTGCTTCCATTGCGGATAAATCCTACTTTTTTATTGCCTTCAAATAAATTTAAGGAGTTCGAAATGGACCAGAAGCTGTTAACGGATTTCCGCTCAGAACTACTCGATTCACGTTTTGGCGCAAAGGCCATTTCTACTATCGCGGAGTCAAAACGATTTCCGCTGCACGAAATGCGCGATGATGTCGCATTCCAGATTATCAATGACGAATTATATCTTGATGGCAACGCTCGTCAGAACCTGGCCACTTTTTGCCAGACCTGGGACGACGAAAACGTCCATAAATTGATGGATTTGTCGATCAATAAAAACTGGATCGACAAAGAAGAATATCCGCAATCTGCAGCCATCGACCTGCGTTGCGTAAACATGGTTGCCGATCTGTGGCATGCGCCTGCGCCGAAAAATGGTCAGGCCGTTGGCACCAACACCATTGGTTCTTCCGAGGCCTGTATGCTCGGCGGGATGGCGATGAAATGGCGTTGGCGCAAGCGTATGGAAGCCGCAGGTAAGCCGACCAACAAACCAAACCTGGTGTGCGGTCCGGTACAAATCTGCTGGCATAAATTTGCCCGCTACTGGGATGTGGAGCTGCGTGAGATCCCTATGCGCCCCGGTCAGTTGTTTATGGACCCGAAACGCATGATTGAAGCCTGCGACGAAAACACCATCGGCGTGGTGCCGACTTTCGGCGTGACCTACACCGGTAACTATGAGTTCCCGCAACCGCTGCACGATGCGCTGGATAAATTCCAGGCCGACACCGGTATCGACATCGACATGCACATCGACGCCGCCAGCGGTGGCTTCCTGGCACCGTTCGTTGCCCCGGATATCGTCTGGGACTTCCGCCTGCCGCGTGTGAAATCGATCAGTGCTTCAGGCCATAAATTCGGTCTGGCTCCGCTGGGCTGCGGCTGGGTTATCTGGCGTGATGAAGAAGCGCTGCCGCAGGAACTGGTGTTCAACGTTGACTACCTCGGTGGTCAGATTGGGACTTTCGCCATCAACTTCTCCCGCCCGGCGGGTCAGGTAATTGCACAGTACTATGAATTCCTGCGCCTCGGTCGTGAAGGCTATACCAAAGTACAGAACGCCTCTTACCAGGTTGCCGCTTATCTGGCGGATGAAATCGCCAAACTGGGGCCGTATGAGTTCATCTGTACCGGTCGCCCGGACGAAGGCATCCCGGCGGTTTGCTTCAAACTGAAAGAGGGTGAAGATCCGGGATACACCCTGTACGACCTCTCTGAACGTCTGCGTCTGCGCGGCTGGCAGGTTCCGGCCTTCACTCTCGGCGGTGAAGCCACCGACATCGTGGTGATGCGCATTATGTGTCGTCGCGGCTTCGAAATGGACTTTGCTGAACTGTTGCTGGAAGACTACAAAGCCTCCCTGAAATATCTCAGCGATCACCCGAAACTGCAGGGTATTGCCCAGCAGAACAGCTTTAAACACACCTGATAACATAACGTTGTAAAAACCGAATGCCCAACCTTTAAAAAACAGTTGGGCATTCGGTTGCTTATTAATCGCAATAATATATTGGCTGTCTATTCATCGTGTTGATAAGATATATGTTATATGAATGTTTATTCAATGTAACGGGTGTTTTTAATGTCACTACAAGGGATTATTTGCTTACTATTAATTTCACTGCGTTCTTAAGCACGCCTTTTGTATTATAAATCCAGTCATCCTGCCCGTAGATTATCATCCTGTTTTCCCGCTTCGTTTAAATTTATTTATCAATCAATTTGACTTAAGAGGGCGGCGTGCTACATTAATAAACAGTAATATGTTTATGTAATATTAAGTCAACTATGCAACCACTACATGGTAATTGTCTAATTGCGTACGCAAGACATAAATATATTCTCACCATGGTTAATGGTGAATATCGCTATTTTAATGGCGGTGATCTGGTTTTTGCGGATGCAAGCCAAATTCAAGTGGATAAGTGTGTTGAGAATTTCGTATTAGTTTCAAGAGACACGCTTTCATTATTTCTCCCGATGCTCAAGGAGGAGGCATTAAAACTTCATGCACATAAAAAAGTTCCTGCATTACTCGTTCATCACTGTACCAGAGATATTCCTGTTTTTCAGGAAGTTGCGCAACTATCGCAGAATAAGAATCTTCGCTATGCAGAAATGCTACGTAAAAGGGCATTAATCTTTGCGTTGTTATCTGTTTTTCTTGAGGATATGCAGTTTATACCGTTACTACTGAACGTGTTGCAACCGAATATGCGAACACGAGTTTGTACGGTCATCAATAATAATATCGCCCATGAGTGGACATTAGCCCGAATCGCCAGCGAGCTGTTGATGAGTCCAAGCCTGTTAAAGAAAAAATTGCGCGAAGAAGGTACGTCATATTCACAGTTGCTTACTGAGTGTAGGATGCAGCGTGCTTTACAACTTATTGTTATATATGGTGTTTCAATTAAGCGAGTTGCAGTATCCTGTGGATATCACAGCGTGTCGTATTTTATTTACGTTTTTCGAAATTATTATGGGATGACGCCCACAGAGTATCAGGAGCGATCGGCGCAGGGATTGCCGAACCGTGACCCGGCGGCAAGTATTGTTGCACAAGGGAATTTTTACGGCACTGACCGTTCTGCGGAAGGAATAAGATTATAGAGTTTTACTCAGACATAAAAAAAACCCGGCATAGGGGACCGGGAAGAGGATAGTCTGCCGTCTCCAGACTAATAAACCGTTATAACACTCCCTGTTGGCACGGGAAACTTTGTGCTCTCAGTAAGTTAAATATAACTTTTACTGGAAATAAGATCAGCCATTTTTTTATAAACATAAGCTATACGCTGTGCGAAAATATATTCGTGCTGCATTTACTTATTATCAATTAACTGTTATGCAAAACTACTTTGTGGATAAATTTTGGTCCTACCAAATCTGGCAGTTTTTGCGCTAAGAAACAGTCTGGCATCATTTCATTAGTATACTGAAATTGAAATAATCGCAGTAATGAAATATAAGGGATAGTCATGACTCATGTCTGCTCGGTGATCCTCGTTCGTCGTTCATTCGATATTTATCATGAACAGCAAAAAATATCGTTGCACAACGAGAGTATCCTGTTACTGGATAAAAATTTGGCAGACGATTTTGCGTTTTGTTCACCGGATACGCGACGACTGGATATCGATGAGCTGACAGTTTGCCATTACTTACAAAATATTCGTCAGATACCACGCAATTTAGGGTTACATAGCAAAGACCGTCTGTTAATTAACCAGTCACCCCCCATGCCGCTGGTGACGGCGATTTTTGATAGTTTCAATGAATCAGGGGTAAATTCACCGATACTGAGCAAAATGCTCTATCTTTCCTGTTTATCGATGTTTTCTCATAAGAAAGAACTGATCCCCTTACTTTTCAATAGTATCAGTACTGTTTCAGGAAAAGTTGAACGCCTTATTAGCTTTGATATCGCCAAACGTTGGTATCTGCGCGATATTGCGGAAAGAATGTATACCAGCGAGAGTCTCATCAAAAAAAAGTTGCAGGATGAAAATACCTGTTTCAGTAAAATATTACTCGCCTCCAGGATGTCGATGGCCAGACGATTACTCGAGTTACGTCAAATTCCTCTGCATACTATTGCGGAAAAATGTGGCTATAGCAGTACGTCGTACTTTATAAACACATTTCGACAATATTATGGTGTAACGCCACATCAGTTTGCGCAACATTCGCCAGGTACCTTTTCCTGACATATTTTGCATTTGAATATTGGTCAGGATCTCACACCTGCTTCATGTGAAACTCTTCCCTGATGATTTCTGCCGGGCTACCGGCTAGTTCTCTTTCGCAGTTTGCCAGGCGGTATAGGTATTTTCAGGAGGAAAAGACTCGGCATGTTTGGGATTATTAAGCTGACAATTCATACGATTACGGGAATGTGGGTCAGTATTGTGTTATTCAAATTGATGACGAATGGCTGGAGTGGTTTCTACTTTCAGTGCTGTGTACTAAGCCTGGTATTCCTGACGGTTAGCTGGTTGTTGAGTGGTGAATGGTTGGCAGGAAAGAGTAAGGCTGAACCCTCACGTTCAACCTTACTCTCATTTACACGTTACGCTTTTTTAAAGCGGGCAAAGAGATGTTCCACTACAACGAAAAAGACCGGAACGAAGTAAATTGCCAGCACTGTTGCGGCAAACATCCCGCCCATCACGCCGGTACCTACCGCGTTTTGCGCGCCAGAACCGGCACCATGACTGATAACCAGCGGCAGCACGCCGAGAATAAAGGCCAGAGAGGTCATCAGGATTGGGCGTAAACGCATCCGCGCCGCTTCGATGATTGCCTCTATCGGCGTTTTCCCTTCTTTCTGCATCATCTCAACGGCAAATTCGACAATCAGGATGGCGTTCTTGGCGGAAAGCCCGATGGTGGTCAGCAAACCAACCTGGAAGTAGACGTCATTACTTAAGCCGCGTAGATCGGTGGCCAGTAATGCGCCAACGACGCCTAACGGTACAACCAACATCACCGAGAACGGAATTGACCAGCTCTCATAAAGTGCGGCGAGGGCGAGGAACACCACGACCAGTGAAATGGCATACAGCGCGGGAGCCTGATTTGAGGATAACGCTTCCTGATACGACAGTCCGGTCCATGAGTAGCCGACGCCTGCCGGAAGTTTAGCGACCAGGTCTGCCATAAATTTCATGGCGTCACCGGTACTTTTCCCGGCCGCCGCTTCACCTAAAATCTCCATTGACGGGATGCCGTTGTAGCGTTCCAGTCGCGGTGAACCATAGGTCCATTCGGTAGACGAATAGGCAGAAAGCGGTGCCATCGTGCCAGAGGCGTTGCGTACATACCATTGGTTGATGTTATCCGGCAACATACGGAACGGCGTGCCTGCCTGGACATACACTTTTTTCACCCGCCCCTGGTTGAGGAAGTCGTTCACGTAGCTGCTGCCGAAGGCGGTGGAAATTGTCTGGTTGATATCAGACAGCGCCACACCCATTGCCTCAGCTTTCGCGGCGTTGACGTTCACTTTGAACATCGGCGTATCTTCCAGTCCGTTCGGACGTACCCCGGTGACTTGGTTCGGTGATTGCGCTGCCAGTGATAATAGCTCGTTTCGCGCCTGGGTCAGTTTTTCGTGCCCCAGGTTGCCGTTGTCCAGCAGTTCCATATCAAAACCTGACGCGGTACCCAGTTCAGCCACCGCGGGTAAGTTGAACGGGAAGACGACGGCTTTATTGATACTGCTTAACGCAATCATTGCCCGCTGAATGATCGCGGTAACCGAGTTTTCCTCGCCGACACGTTCAGACCACGGTTTGAGGCTGATAAACGCCAGACCGTTGTTTTGCCCCTGGCCGCTGAAGCCAAAGCCGCCAACGGTAAACACCGACTGAACATTATCTTTCTCTTTAGTCAGATAATAATCCGTCACCTGTTGCAGCACTTTCGTGGTGTTAACCATGGTGGCACCGGAAGGTAACTGCGCGGTGGTCATAAATACCCCCTGATCCTCTTCTGGTAAGAAAGAGGTCGGCGTGCGCAGGAACAGCACCGCCATCCCGGCGCAAATCAGCAGGTAGACCACCATGTAGCGACCGGTACAACGCAACAGCGAGCGGGTACTGTCGGTATAGTGCTGAGTTGATTTTTCAAACAGCGTGTTGAAGCGTGCGAACAGGGCGTTAGGTTTGTGACCACCTTCCGGCGCGGCTTTCAGAATGGTGGCGCACAGGGCAGGGGTCAGGCTCATTGCCACAAATACTGAAAGCAGCATGGAGGAGATCAGCGTGATGGAGAACTGGCGGTAGATCTCCCCGGTTGCACCGCTCATAAAGGCCATCGGCATAAACACTGCGGAAAGAACAACGGCAATCCCGACCAGCGCACGTTGGATCTGCCCCATCGATTTATGCGTCGCTTCCTTCGGCGGTAGCTTATCTTCCGCAATGACACGCTCGACGTTCTCCACCACCACGATGGCGTCATCCACCAGTAACCCTATCGCCAGCACCATCCCGAACATAGTTAACGTGTTGATGGTGAAACCGACCGCCGACAAGATCGCAAACGTCCCGAGAATAACCACCGGTACGGCAATCGTCGGGATGATTGTGGCACGGAAATTCTGCAAAAACAGATACATGACCAGGAAGACGAGGATGATAGCCTCAACCAGTGTTTTAAAAACTTCCTGAATAGAAATTTCGATAAACGGCGTGGTGTCGTAAGGATAAACCGTCTTCAGACTTGCGGGGAAATAGGCTGATAAGCGGTTCAGCTCCTCTTTGACTGCCCGCGAGGTATCTAGGGCGTTTGCTCCGGTAGCCAGTTTGATGGCGATCCCGGCAGCAGGTTTGCCGTTATAGCGCGCCACGGTGGAATAATCTTCCGCTCCAAGTTCGACGCGGGCGACATCACGCAGCAGCACTTGCGAACCATCTTGCTGAACTTTCAACAGGATTTTGCCAAATTCTTCCGGCGTTTGCAGACGCGTCTGCACAATGATCGAGGCGTTTAGTTGCTGGTCTGCCGCCTGTGGCATGCCACCCAGTTGACCACCAGAAATCTGGTTGTTCTGCACCTTAATCTGGGAAATAACATCGGAAGGTACCAGATTGTATTTATTGAGTTTTTGCGGGTCCAGCCAGATACGCATGGCGTACTCGGAACCAAAGAGCTGTACGCTACCAACGCCCGCGGTACGGCTTAGCGGGTCTTTGATATTAGACGCTACATAGTCCGCGATATCGTACTGGTTGAGGCTGCCGTTATCAGAAATAAACGCCGCTACCATCAGGATATTACTGCTCGACTTATCGACGCTAATCCCCTGCTGCTGCACCGCTTCAGGTAATGAAGGCATAGCGAGTTGCAGTTTATTTTGCACCTGAACCTGTGCGATATCAGGAGATGTCCCAGTCTCGAAGGTCAGAGTAATAGAGGCATTACCCGCCGCATCACTGGTTGAAGACATGTACATCAGGCCATCAAGCCCATTCATATTTTGCTCAATCACCTGAGTGACCGAGTCTTCTACCGTTTGCGCATCGGCACCTGGATAGGTAGCGCTGACGGTAATGGTCGGTGGCGCAATCTGCGGATACTGCGCAACCGGTAAGTTCATGATCGCCAGACCGCCTGCAAGCATCATAATAATGGCAAGTACCCAGGCAAAAACCGGGCGATCAATAAAATAGTTAGCCATGAAAGTCCCCTTAAGCCTGCAACGTTATTGTTTCGATTCGGTGCTGACGTTTTCCTGGCTGGAGGAAATTGCTCGTGCTTTGATACCCGGACGAATGCGTTGCAAACCGGAAACGATCACCCGATCGCCAGCCTGCAAGCCAGAGGTGACAACCCACTGGTCGCCGATGGCTTTGCTGGCTTCAATTTCGCGTAGCTGCACGACATCGTCTTTATCCAGAATGAGCGCCGCTGCTTTACCCTGGGCGTTGTGGGTGACGCCTTCCTGCGGCACCAGTAATACATTCTGGCGGCTACCTTCATCCACTAATGCCGTGACATACATGCCAGGCAGCAAGTCACCATTTGGGTTGGGGAAAATCGCCCGTAACGTCACGGAGTCCGTGGTTTCATCCACCGTCGGGTCGGAGAATTTCAGCGTGCCGGTCTGGCTGTAACGTTTACCATTTTCCAGATTGAGCTGTACTGGCGTACTGCCCTGAACCTGTTTGATTTGCCCACTGGCGACCTCTTCTTTCATGCGCAAGAAATCCTGCACCGACTGCGTGAGATCGACATAAATCGGGTCCAGACGTTGTACGGTAACCAGCGAATCTGCCTGATTAGCGGTAACGAGTGCGCCGACGGTCACCGACGATTTCCCGCTGACGCCCGTAATCGGCGAGGTGACATTCGCGTATTGCAGGTTGATAGTCGCCTGTTCAACAGCCGCTTTGGCGACGGTGACATTGGCTTCTGCTTCATTCAACTGGGTGCGCGCGGTGTCGTAATCCTGACGGCTAACGTAGTTGGTCTTCAGCAACGATGCCTGGCGGTTAAAGGTGATGCGGGCATTGCTGGCGGTAGAGAGCGCTTTCGCCAGCGTGCCTTTGGCGGAGTTCAGCTCGGCCTGTAAAGGTGCAGGATCAATCTGATACAGCGAATCGCCCTGGTTCACTTTATCGCCTTCGATAAAGTTGCGTTTAATGATAATACCGCCCACCTGGGGACGTATCTCGGCAACTTCATAAGGAACGGTTCTACCGGGTAATTCGCTCAACACATTGACCGAACCGGGGGAGAGCGTGACGACACCGACCTCAGGCGTCATGGCGGCGGCGTTTTCCGCCGATTTGTCATCGCAGGCGGTGAGCATCGCGCCGCAGAATAACAACGGTATTAACAGCTTTCTTCTTCTGTTCATTTTAGTCCCTGAAAATTCTTGAGAAATAACGGTTCTTTAAATTGCGCGCGAGGAGAGATATGAGGGATTTACAGACCAGCGGCATAGTGGGGTTGTCAGCCAGTAAGGTGGGATACAGGCATAGTGATCGACATGGTGAGGTCAACGACAAAAAAAATGTTGCCGTTCTGCCAACAGTTCCTGCCAGCATTCGGGCAACGAAGGGTTCTACTGGTGGATACATATACCAGGGGAATAAAGTCGTTTTCGCCTCTCCTTTAGTAATCACCGGGGGTAATGAAATCAGCATCTGCATCCCTCGTCATGCCAGCCATCAATTTCAGTTGCTTATGTCCTGACTAAAAATAAGATGTGATACCCAGGGTGACGATGTCGCTCATACGTCTTAGTTTCAGCTTGTACATAATGTTGAATTTCTGAATCTTTAATGTTTGTTGCGAAATATTGAGCGTCGACGTGATATTGCTTTCATTTTTATTTTTCAGAATCAGTTGCATAATTTTGAACTGATTATGTGAAAAACATAATTGTGAATTCTTATGGGGCAAGTGTTTACCATAAGTAATCTCAAGAAGATTTTTGATACTTTCTTTGCGGCTAACAAAATAAATAGGCGCTTTAGCTTTTAGTTTACTGATGTGATAAGGTGCCAAAACAATAATTCTCTCGGCATCTAATTTCTCCAGAAATTTAATCGCTTCTTCATCAAGGATATGATTGTGATAGGTATCAATGATAACCTTGAAGGGTTTATTGCCTACTTTTTTGATCTCTGACAGGGAATTGATTTTTATCATTTCGTGATTATCTTTCAACTGCCAAAAGCCCTGTAAAAGAAAAGAATCTTTCGTCATGAGAAAAATCATAACTTGCTCCTTAGCCGTTATCGTTTCGAACATGTCATCCTTTTCATTATTTACATCCTTGTCCGAATCGTTGTTCAATATAGTAAACGCCTATAAGAACTTTGCCCTTCGTGAACTAATACGTCTATTAACACTAATCAATACTTCAGATTTATCCATCACGCACTCCATATATTGATCCTAAGTAAGATTCCTGGTTGTTATCAATTTGTAAATGGTAAACAAAAAGTTAACGTTTGCGGATTACTGCCCAAGAATAAGTTATCAATAACCAGTTTGTGATCTCTGAAGAATATTACTAAAGTTAAAATGTAATCCGATTTAAATATCGAGTCTCCTTGTTTCGACTTAAGCTGGCAATTGGATTGCCAGCTTTCTTTTAACGCATTGAAATTACCTGAGTAAATAACGCATTCATGTCTTCAGGTTTTTATATAGCGTCTGGAGACACGGATATTTATGCAATGTAATCAACGCCTGTTGCAAAAAAATGAACCCGGATTACTTATTTAACCGCCCATAGCATCAACGCTTACGGAACTCTTTGTTCACTTTCCCACAGCACTTTTAAAACATTAAACCTGACTACGGAAAATATCAGCCATGATAATGTTTGAAATGGCTAATTTGCCATGGAATGAAAAAAATTAGATGAAATTCAGTAGGTTGAAATAATCATCAGCAGGTAATTATTTCAATGATAGTGCGCAATTGATCTACAACGCTGTGTAGCGGAGAGAGTATTAATCGGATCATAGTCACATCAAGTGACTATGATCCGGGTGACAACAGGAATAATTATTGCTGCTTAACGAACAAACTGGCGAAGCTGAACAGGCTGGCGGCGCTAAATATCAGTTCAATACCCACCAGTGTGGAAACCAAAGTTACAGACACCATCGGCGTTGCACCAAGGAATATCCATGCAATGACGATATCCAGCACACCAATAACGAGCTGTAGCCAGCTGCCTTTCATTGAACGCTGACGATACCAACTCATCAGGCGAATAACCCCTGCAACACAGAACAAACCGGCAATAAATGCCGCAATGGCAAAAATGCCCAGCTCCGGTGCGCGGATGAAGAAATAGCCGATCAATAAATAGGCGACTGCGACGAGGAAACCGGATAATACCGGCCAGAAATTATGACTGCGGTTGCTGAATAACCCGACAATAAGCGCAACGCCCGAGCAGATTAATAATGCACCCACTACCGTGCTTAAAATATCGCCAGAGACGAACGGGAAACTGATACACAGCAACCCGACGATAAACAGCAACACGGCAATAAACTGGATTGCTCTGCGATGCTTTTTCAGCATCTCCAGATCAAACTTCAAAATTGTTGCCTTATCTATATATAACATAGAACCACCCTATAAAATTAAGAAGAAAATCCCCTGCTATCAATCTATGCCAAAAACGCGTCTAAGAATGCAGTCGATTTAATAAAAATTTCCTAATTACAGTATCTGATGCATCTGTAACTCATTGTATTGAAATAAAAATATCTGATTTTGATATTTTCCATCAACATGACATATACAGAAAACCAGGTTATAACCTCAGTGTCGAAATTGATTCGTGACGGCTCTTTCACTTTATAGTTGAGGATATTACGATGAAAAAAGTATTAGGCGTTATTCTTGGTGGTCTGCTTCTTCTGCCAGTTGTGAGCAATGCAGCGGATGCGCAAAAAGCAGCTGATAACAAAAAACCGGTCAACTCCTGGACCTGTGAAGATTTCCTGGCTGTGGACGAATCCTTCCAGCCAACTGCAGTTGGTTTTGCTGAAGCGCTGAACAACAAAGATAAACCAGAAGATGCGGTTTTAGATGTTCAGGGTATTGCAACCGTAACCCCAGCTATCGTTCAGGCTTGTACTCAGGATAAACAAGCCAACTTTAAAGATAAAGTTAAAGGCGAATGGGACAAAATTAAGAAAGATATGTAATTCCGGGAATGCGTTACATCGTACTTCCTTGCATATTGAACAGGCCGGAATATCTTCTTTAAAAGCAGCTATTCCTCCTGTTCATATATAATCTCTATATTGAATGGGTTACAAAATGAATATTTCATCTCTCCGTAAAGCGTTTATTTTTATGGGCGCTGTAGCGGCTTTGTCACTGGTGAACGCACAATCTGCGCTGGCAGCCAATGAATCCGCTAAAGATATGACCTGCCAGGAATTTATTGATCTGAATCCAAAAGCAATGACACCGGTTGCATGGTGGATGCTGCATGAAGAGACAGTATATAAAGGTGGCGATACCGTTACTTTAAATGAAACCGATCTCACTCAAATTCCTAAAGTGATCGAATACTGCAAGAAAAACCCGCAGAAAAATTTGTATACCTTCAAAAATCAAGCATCTAATGACTTGCCGAATTAATGAGGTACAAGTAAAAAGGAGTAGCAAGTTGAGCCATCTTGCTGCTCCTTTTTGCATTTTTATATGACAGCAGAATTTATTATACGTCTTATACTCGCAGCAATTGCCTGTGGCGCTATTGGCATGGAAAGGCAAATGCGCGGCAAAGGAGCAGGGTTACGCACACATGTATTAATTGGCATGGGAAGCGCCCTGTTTATGATTGTTTCGAAATATGGTTTTGCTGACGTGCTGTCTTTAGATCACGTCGGACTGGACCCCAGCCGTATTGCTGCTCAGGTGGTGACGGGCGTCGGGTTTATCGGCGCAGGTAACATTCTCGTTCGTAACCAAAATATTGTAGGTCTGACGACGGCAGCGGATATCTGGGTGACCGCCGCTATAGGTATGGTTATTGGCAGTGGTATGTACGAACTGGGCATTTATGGTTCAGTGATGACCTTGCTGGTGCTGGAAGTCTTCCATCAATTAACCTTCCGCCTGATGAACAAAAATTACCATTTACAGCTGACATTAGTGAACGGTAATACGGTATCAATGCTCGACTGGTTTAAGCAGCAAAAAATAAAAACTGATTTAGTTTCGTTGCAGGAAAATGAAGATCATGAAGTGGTCGCCATTGATATCCAGCTTCATGCCACAACGTCGATAGAAGACCTGTTGCGATTATTAAAAGGTATGGCAGGGGTGAAAGGCGTTTCAATTAGCTAATCTTTATAGTTATTTATTCACAGGAGTACCAGAGCGGTACTCCTGTTGGTTTTAATGATCGAGGACGATCAGGGGGGAATGGCTGGCAGGATCTTTAAGTACGGTAATATCCGCGCCGTAAAGCATGGTCAGCGCCTGCTGTGTCAATACGTCCTGTGGTTTACCATTTGCGATAACCTTTCCTTTTTGCATTAATACAACACGGTCTGCATAACGCGCGGCAAGATTTAGATCGTGCAATACGCAGCAAACATTGAACTGCCGTTCGTGAACTAGCTGGCGTAATAAACGAAACAAGTGCTGCTGATGGTGAATATCCAGCGCCGAAGTTGGTTCATCAAGAAATAACCATTTCGGTGAGGGAGTAGGTTCCCAGAGTTGCACCAGCAGGCGCGCTAATTGCACGCGCTGTTGTTCACCACCGGATAATTGCCGATAGTCGCGGTTTGCTAACGCCTGACAGTCACATAACGCCATTATTTGTGCTGTTTCATTATCCTGATTACCAGTGCGATGCGGATGCCGCCCCATCTGGATAACTTCTTGTACGCTGAATGGAAACGCCATGTGGCTATTTTGACGCATCACGGCCCGGTGTTTCGCCAGTTCAGTAATCGACCATTCATTTAATGGCTTATTAAACAACCGACATTCGCCGCTATCAGGTTGAAGATAGCCGGTTAACTGGCGAAGCAGCGTAGATTTTCCCGCACCATTAGGGCCGAGAATGGCAACGATTTCCCCACCGGGAAAAGTCAGCGAGACATTATCAGTCAGACGCCGCCCCTGAAGGCTATAAACCAGATTCTGGGCGCTGATCATGTGATCCTCCGGTTGCGCAGAATCAACCACATAAAATAAGGGCCACCAAGCAGGCTGGTTAATAATCCCACGGGCATTTCTGCTGGCTGTACCAGCGTGCGGGCAAGCGTGTCTGCCATCAGCAATAAACAGGCTCCGGCGAGGGCGGAGCAAGGGATTAGCCAGCGGTGATTTGCCCCGGTAGTCATACGAATCAGATGCGGGATCACCAGGCCAATAAAGCCGATAATGCCGCTTACCGATACGGCGGCACCAACGAGCAGTGAGCTCACTAACAGTAATTGCTGGCGTTTACGCTTAACGTTCACGCCGAGGTAGTGGGCTTCTTCATCACCGAGCTGCAGTAAATTCAGCGTTCCGGCGAGACAAGTTGTTGCGATAATGGCCGGTAGGATGAATGAACTGGCAACCAATAACGTCGGCCATTGCGCCTGTCCAAGATTGCCCATCATCCACAATGTGAGTTGTCGTAGCTGCTGCTCATCGCCGATATAGCTCAGGATGCCGATCGCTGCGCCGCACAGGGCATTGATGGCGATACCGGCGAGTAATAATTGCATCATGCTGCCATCGCGATGGCGCTGCGTGATGAGAAAAATGATGGTGCAGACCACTAAACTTCCGGCAATGGCAAACACCATTTGCTCATAGAGCACCAGCACCACTGGGAAGGAGAACGGTAGCACAATAGCAACGCCAACCATTAATGCAGAACCGCTACTGACGCCAAGTAATCCTGGGTCAGCCATTGGGTTGCGAAAAAGCCCCTGCATAATTACCCCTGCGGTTGCCAACGCTGCACCTACCAGCACCGCCAGCAAAACCCGTGGTAGACGAATATTGAGCCAGATATCGCGGTATTCCTCATCAAAAAGAGCATCAAAACTGATCTTTAACGCTCCCTGACTGGCACCGAACAGCACCAGAGCGAGCAATAATAGTGATAGCCCCATAAAGACCCTGGCGGAAGAGAGTGAATCCTTGAGCACGCAAAACTCCGTTACGACATTACGGCGCGGAGATTCCGCGCCGGGGGATCACGCCGGTTTCAGGTCCGGTTCAATCAGACTGTAGACCTGCTGGTTAAGTGCTGGCGCATTTGCCAGTTCATGGATATGTGCGGCGACATCGGCACGGTTAACAAAACCATGACACTCCTGATTTTGTATCCGTTGTGCTTTGCCCGTTGCCGCCCCATCAAGCAGACCGCCAGGGCGGAGAATGGCGTAATCAAGCTGGCTGGTTTGCAACCAGCTTTCCGCCAGCGTTTTTTCCCGTACCGCCTGACCAAACGCAGCCTTTGCTCGCTCCGATAAAAACGGCCAGCTATCGCCGCATCCCAAAGAGGTCACCAGAATCATGCGACTAATGCCGGCCTTTTCGGCCTCATCAATCACTGTTCTGTGCGCCAGATAATCCTGAGCTCCGCCCATTGTTGAGATGATAAGCGCATCCGGGCCAGCTGCGCGGCAAGCATCCGCGACTACGCTGGCATCACAGGCGTCGCCTGTAAAAAACTGTACGCCTTGTTGCGCCAGTTTCGTGGCGGCATCGGCATGACGAACGACAGCAACGACCGGACGTTGCTCTGCCAGCGCCAGTTCAAGCGTTCTGGCACCCACACCTTTTCCGCCTGCGCCAAAGAGTAGCCACGGTGTCATCAGGCGTGTTCCTTTAACGATGCTGCCAGAGCATGGAAGGCGCTGACTTGTTCGCTCAGGAGCTGACGATGGTCATCCCTGCCGAGGAAGATTTTCAGCATGGCGCTGCCTTTCTTATTGAAAAAGAGAATAGAGGCGGTGTCCATGCCCATAAATTTACGTTCGATCAAGGCAATATGCGTGCAGTTTTCTGCTTTGATATGCCCGGACATGCCGTGCTTTCCGCGTAGGTTGAAATAGCCGTGGCGGTGGAAACCCGAAGGCAGTTCGCCGCTAAATTCGAGGATAACATCGGCAGTATGTACTAACGTGGTGACGTTGCCCCATTCGCAGACGGTATCCCAGACAGTATCGAATTTATCGCCTGACACTATGGTTGAGGAGGGCAGGTTTTTCACTACTTCCAGCAGTGTGGTGTTGTATTGTTCGGCTACCACCTCCAGCGTACCGTCCGGCTCCGTTTTCAAAAATTCTTGTAACGAGACATGGCTCATAAATCACTCCTGTTATGGTTTTTCACGCACAATCGCTGGCGCATTAAGTACCTGAATTAGTTCATTAAGAGACTGCAAAATATTGCTTGCCCAGAAACGACCTTCATTAGTCAGCCGCAGGCAAGTTGACGCATCGCGGCTTAAGCCTTTTTGGTGCCATTGAGCCAGTAACGGCGCGAGTTTTTCGGCATGTGGCGTAAGTTCATCCAGCGGTACACGCGCTGTTTCAACACCTGACTGCAAGGTATGACGCCATTGCGCATCACGTTCGGCGTTACGCATGATCATCATCAGCGGTTTTTTGCCTGCCGCGACGGATTCATGCCAGGTCTGAAGATTGCGTTCGTTCATCCAGGAGTAACCATTAATCGAACCGCCGGCTCCGGAACCAAAGGCCAGACAATCGGCACCTTGTTTTATCAGCAGGTTATAGAGATTGCGTTCGCGTGTGGTACGGCCCCAGTGGCTGTTACTGATGCAGCGCCAACCGTCATCGTCCATAAAATCACACCCTTGCAGATAAAGATCGCGACGTTCTGCCGGAGAGGGCACGGTAGTGCGCCCATTTTCCACGGCTTTGCCCAGCGGTGTATTGGGCAGGACATTGAGCGCATAGAGATCGACGCCGTCGAGACCGATATCGCGAGCAATAGCCAGATCTTCTCCCCAGGTTTGCGCATCCTGACCCGGCAGGCCAAACAGCAGATCACAGACCACCGCAGCACGGTCGCGTTTGACCAGGCTTTCCATAAACGCAATGGCGGTTGGGCCATCCGAGGTGCGGGCCATTTTCTTACGGATTTTGCTGTTAAACGACTGAATACCAATTGAGAAGCGGTTTGCTCCTGCATCAAGGCAAGCATCGATTCGCTCAGCGTCAAAATTCAGTACCCGGCCTTCGATAGTGATTTCACAATCAGGGGCCAGTGGCAGCTTTTCTCGTAATGTGGTGATGATTCTGGCCAAATCGTGTGCCGAAAGCGCGGAAGGCGTACCGCCACCGAAATAGACCGCGTGGATGGGGGCAGAATGATGCAATACGCTGTCCGCTTCCATTTCTATTTCACGAATCAGGGCGTCGGTATAATGAGCACACGCATCTTCATTAAAACGGTTCTGATAAAAACCACAAAACGTGCAGTGTGTCGCACAAAAAGGAATGTGTAGATAAACCAGTCGCTTACGTGGTGATACCGTTTGATTGATCATCTCTTGCCAGGTCTGTGCCAGTTGCTCTTTGGCAACCGGAATGGCTCCACGAAACGGCATCATGGCGCGCCTGTCTTTAAATGGCTGATCACCGTCTAAAGCAAAATGTGGCGTGAGATCCAGGGTGTTATTTGCGTTCATTCGTCTGATTTAAATCCATTTATTGCGGCCAAAGCTGCTGGTGTAAAGACTCAACGACATCAGCAATACGCGGACCCATTCCCAGAATCAGGTTTTGATCAACGGTGATAATGCGCTGGTTTTTCCATGCGGCAGTGTGGGTAATTCCGGCAATAGAACGTAGCCGATTAATATCGCCATCGACCATTTGTGAGGTTACGACAATCACTTCTGGATTGGCCGCAATCAGTGATTCTGCACTGTAGCTTTTGTACTGCTGGTGGGTTGCGACGTTTTCTGCTCCGGCAAGCGAAAGAATGGCGTCCGCGACGCTGCCTTTACCGGCAACCTGTGGCGCACTTCCGCCTGCGGAGAGAATAAACATGGCTTTAACCGGGGCTTTTTTGGCCGCCACGTTTTGCTGTACTCGCTCCAGGCGTTGGTTGATCTGTGTCACCAGCGCCTCGCCTTGTTCAGGAACCTGTAGCGTTTTTGCCAGTTGGCGAATGTTGGCGTACATCTGCTCAAGGGTGGCAGGCACACGCGGCAGGGTAACGACGTTGACTTTCTGCGCTCGTAGTTGGTCGAGCACAATTTGTGGCCCGGCATCCTGCCAGGTAATTACGCTATCCGGGCGAAGTGACAAAATGCCTTCGCTGTTGAGTTGTTTCCAGTAGCCAATATGCGGCAGTTTGGCGGTTTCTGGTGGATAAGATGTCGTTTCATCGACACCAACCACGCGTTCGCCAGCGCCCATCGCGTAGATTAGCTCCGTCAGCGATCCTCCTGCGACCACGATACGTTCGGCAGCCGTTACGCTAAAAGCCCAGCTAAGAGCCAGTACTGCCGTAAACATTTTTTTTCGTTTTACCGCGGTCTTCGCGGCAGAGGCCACGGCTGAAATACATAACGTTAGTGGGGAAAAAAGAAACGGCCTGGTGATGATCCTTGGCATAATATGAGAACTCTTATCAAATTGAGAATGATCATTATTATCATTTGAGTTATATATGAAATACAACCGTCGATTCAATACGCAAGGCGTTACAAGCGTATTTATTTTTGATTTTTATCAAGATGCTTCGTCAGCTAACGTTCTTGTTACCGACTAAATTTCAGCGCGGGAAAAAGCTGAGAACCCACAGATATCGAGGCTTGCAGAGCAAAGCGAAGAGAAAATTATCACTGCTAACGACAAAGTTTAGTAATGAGGTCATGGGGGAATAACCATAAAAACAAAGTGGTTTACAGGGCGCAGGATAAGTTTCATAACCACCTGTTTATTGTGTTAATGGCGGTTAAAAAAAAGCTTGATCATAAAAAATTGATCGATAATAATTCTCATTATCACGTTCGCGCTTAACAAAACACGACCATATGGATAACAAAACCATAGCATTTGCAAGGGATAACGCACAGCGCTCTTCACTCCTGATGGGGCATATCGTTTTGCCTGACAAAGAGGGCGTGCTTTTGCGTATTTGCCGAGATACCAGGCAATTTCATGGGATATAAACGCCTGTAAACTCACCCGGCGAATATTATCGCTCTGAATTTTAAATAAATTTATTTTTCGCCAGCCACCCCGGTATTAACCCAGGCAGCCAGCATTTTTTATTTTCCTCATGGAGAATCGCTATGTCACGTCCGCAATTTACCTCGTTGCGTTTGAGTTTGTTGGCTTTGGCTGTTTCTGCCACCTTGCCAACGTTTGCTTTTGCTACTGAAACCATGACCGTTACGGCAACGGGGAATGCCCGTAGTTCCTTCGAAGCGCCTATGATGGTCAGCGTCATCGACACTTCCGCTCCTGAAAATCAAACGGCTACTTCAGCCACTGATTTGCTGCGTCATGTTCCTGGAATTACTCTTGATGGTACCGGACGAACCAACGGTCAGGATGTAAATATGCGTGGCTATGATCATCGCGGCGTGCTGGTTCTTGTCGATGGTGTTCGCCAGGGAACGGATACCGGACACCTGAATGGCACTTTTCTCGATCCGGCGCTGATCAAGCGTGTTGAGATTGTTCGCGGACCTTCAGCATTACTGTATGGCAGTGGTGCGCTGGGTGGAGTGATCTCCTACGATACGGTCGATGCAAAAGATTTATTGCAGGAAGGACAAAGCAGTGGTTTTCGTGTCTTTGGTACTGGCGGCACGGGGGACCATAGCCTGGGATTAGGCGCGAGCGCGTTTGGGCGAACTGAAAATCTGGATGGTATTGTGGCCTGGTCCAGTCGCGGTCGGGGTGATTTACGCCAGAGCAATGGTGAAACCGCGCCGAATGACGAGTCCATTAATAACATGCTGGCGAAAGGGACCTGGCAAATTGATTCAGCCCAGTCTCTGAGCGGTTTAGTGCGTTACTACAACAACGACGCGCGTGAACCAAAAAATCCGCAGACTGTTGAGGCTTCTGATAGCAGCAACCCGATGGTTGATCGTTCAACAATTCAACGCGATGCGCAGCTTTCTTATAAACTCGCCCCGCAGGGCAACGACTGGTTAAATGCAGATGCAAAAATTTACTGGTCGGAAGTCCGTATTAATGCGCAAAACACGGGGAGTTCCGGCGAGTATCGTGAACAGATAACAAAAGGAGCCAGGCTGGAGAACCGTTCCACTCTCTTTGCCGACAGTTTCGCTTCTCACTTACTGACATATGGCGGTGAGTATTATCGTCAGGAACAACATCCGGGCGGCGCGACGACGGGCTTCCCGCAAGCAAAAATCGATTTTAGCTCCGGCTGGCTACAGGATGAGATCACCTTACGCGATCTGCCGATTACCCTGCTTGGCGGAACCCGCTATGACAGTTATCGCGGTAGCAGTGACGGTTACAAAGATGTTGATGCCGACAAATGGTCATCTCGTGCGGGGATGACTATCAATCCGACTAACTGGCTGATGTTATTTGGCTCATATGCCCAGGCATTCCGCGCCCCGACGATGGGCGAAATGTATAACGATTCTAAGCACTTCTCGATTGGTCGCTTCTATACCAACTATTGGGTGCCAAACCCGAACTTACGTCCGGAAACTAACGAAACTCAGGAGTACGGTTTTGGGCTGCGTTTTGATGACCTGATGTTGTCCAATGATACCCTGGAATTTAAAGCCAGCTACTTTGATACCAAAGCGAAGGATTACATCTCCACGACCGTCGATTTCGCGGCGGCGACAACTATGTCGTATAACGTCCCGAACGCCAAAATCTGGGGCTGGGATGTAATGACGAAATATACCACTGATCTGTTTAGCCTTGATGTGGCCTATAACCGTACCCGCGGCAAAGACACCGATACTGGGGAATATATCTCCAGCATTAACCCGGATACCGTTACCAGTACCCTGAATATTCCGATCGCTCACAGTGGCTTCTCTGTTGGGTGGGTTGGTACGTTTGCCGATCGCTCAACACATATCAGCAGCAGTTACAGCAAACAACCAGGCTATGGCGTGAATGATTTCTACGTCAGTTATCAAGGACAACAGGCGCTCAAAGGTATGACCACTACTTTGGTGTTGGGTAACGCTTTCGACAAAGAGTACTGGTCGCCACAAGGCATCCCACAGGATGGTCGTAATGGAAAAATTTTCGTGAGTTATCAATGGTAATCATCTGCCCCGATATTTCGGGGCATTTATCTGGAAGGAAGAGAGACAATGAACCACTACACACGCTGGCTTGAGTTAAAAGAACAAAATCCCGGAAAGTACGCGCGTGACATCGCAGGTTTAATGAATATTAGCGAAGCAGAACTGGCATTTGCACGCGTCACGCACGATGCGTGGCGGATGCGCGGCGATATCCGTGAAATTCTGGCGGCGCTCGAAAGTGTTGGCGAGACCAAATGTATTTGCCGTAATGAATATGCAGTCCATGAGCAAGTTGGTGCGTTCACAAACCAGCATTTGAACGGACATGCCGGATTGATCCTCAATCCACGCGCGCTGGATTTGCGTCTGTTTCTCAATCAATGGGCCAGTGTTTTTCACATTAAAGAAAATACGACTCGTGGCGAACGCCAGAGTATTCAGTTCTTTGATCATCAGGGCGATGCATTACTAAAAGTTTATGCCACCGACAATACCGATATGGCGGCATGGAGTGAGCTTCTGGCACGGTTTATCACCGATGAGAATACGCCGCTTGAGTTAAAAGCCGTTGATGCGCCAGTCGTTCAAATGCGAGCCGATGCCAGTGTGGTCGAGCAAGAGTGGCGGGCGATGACCGACGTTCATCAGTTTTTTACGTTGCTCAAGCGCCACAACCTGACGCGCCAACAGGCGTTCAATCTGGTGGCAGACGATTTGGCCTGCAAAGTATCCAACAGTGCGTTGGCGCAAATTCTTGAATCTGCACAGCAGGATGGCAATGAAATCATGGTGTTTGTTGGCAACCGTGGCTGCGTACAGATTTTCACTGGCGTGGTAGAAAAAGTGGTGCCAATGAAAGGTTGGCTGAATATTTTTAACCCGACGTTTACTCTTCATCTATTAGAAGAGAGCATTGCTGAAACCTGGGTAACCCGTAAACCTGCTAGTGACGGTTATGTGACCAGTCTGGAATTGTTTGCCCATGATGGTACGCAGATAGCGCAACTTTATGGTCAACGTACAGAAGGCGAACAGGAGCAAGCGCAATGGCGTAAGCAAATTGCTTCGCTGATACCGGAAGGCGTTACTGCATAACGTATAATTAAAGGGAGGTCTGGCTATTTATTGCTGGGCCTCTTTATATTAATCAATCGATCACACCAGATAATCAATATGCTGATGGCGTACCAACTCATTGATCCGCTTAAGATTGAGGATCATCATGATATTGTGTTTATGGCAGTAGAACGTTTTTAGCGATATTTTCAGTTTCTCCAGAATATCTTCCGTTGTCATTTGATTCGCAATGCAGCTCAGAACCTGATGCTGCTTGCGCGAAAGGGACACATCCGCTTCAGGCACAGAGCAGTAACTGCCATTGATGAGTGCGACAAAGTCGATGATGGTGATAGTTCGCGGAACAAAGGTCACCGGTACTTTCCCCAGGCAGCGTTTAATATTAAAGGGAGAGAAAATAATCACATGGACAGGTTTTAATCGTTCAATCTGAGTGAGCAAATTAGAATGAAATACATTATTCATTAATGTATCAATAATGACGAAGGCATGCTGATGCAACATTACGTCGATCTCTTCTTCGTTCTGTATATGAACGACATTACCTTTACTCAGAATGTTTTTCATCGCAGTGAAGAACATCGTATCCCTGGTAATTATAAGAAACATAACCGACTCCTGGTGCGGACATTAACTTTATAATCAGTTTGCCAAAGGTAATTAACAGGACAGGGCTTATAATAATAGTTAGCTGGCTGTGTATTAATTTGATGTAATGCATGATGCAGATGCTGAGAAAGCATCTGCATCTTTCGGTGGTGTTATTTGACCAGCTCAGGTGTTACCTGACTCACCGCGTTGGTGTAGTAAGGCGCACCCCAGCCCGGTTCCGGCCAGAATGCACCATAGCCGTAATCCCACAGGTTATAGGTGGTATTAACCACTTCTCTCAAATGCCACACCTGGATGCCCTGCATATTCACTTCGAGGAAGTTATACGGGACTTTATTGATAAAGCCAGGTTGTTCACCCTGAATGGTACCGAGGATGGTAACAAAGTGATTACGATAGTTCACTGGATCAAGGAAGCCGCTTTGTCTGGCGAGCAGTCGGCCCTGATAGTTGGCTTCAATATCAGGCTTCGCATAGCTATCCAACGGTAATACAGCGATTTCTAACAACGTATCCGTTTTGCCATTGATAACGTTGATAACCTTCCCACCAAAGCGCGCTTGTTGACCAACATATAACCCCGGCTGGTTATGAACAGCAACAAAACTTTTTTGAATATCAGGTTGGTTATTGCCTTTGATATTTTGCGGAATTGAACTACATGCGGCAAGCAAAAATGAAAGGCTGAGGATGAGTGCACCTTTTGTCATGTTCATGTTACTATCCTTATCAACAAATATTAAAACCATAATAGATATTTCTTTATAGTTTTCATCTGATTCTGAGGCGATATGCCTGATAGTAACGTAAACCTGTCTGATGTTTATATCCCTTCTGTTTAGTTTAATTCTGTTAATTTTGGGGCGTGACATGAGTATCCATCGCCCCATAAAATAGCCTTTTTTTAAAGGTACATAAAATCTATTTTTATTCAATGATTATAAAGTGCTAATGTTCATATTATGGGATTATATTCTGGTAATGATTTGATAAGCGAATTCTTTTGCCAGTTGGTGTTTCTATTTCCACCCCATAATTTATAGTTTTTTCATCAGGTAGCGATCTCTTTAAATAAGGTGCGCATGACATTTTTTTTGGGTTAAGCGTCTCGCGTTGAAATACTTCGAATTGATATTCAGACATTTCTGCCCATGTTTGAATTTTATTGTATCGGGAGAGTGTCGTAAAGGCTTTAACTTGCTTATAACATTGTTTTTTGAATTCTTGCTGATATTTTAATATGTCATTGTATGAAATATTGGTTATCCTGGCCTCTAAGAATTTAATTATTGTCGAAGCAATTTCCGCTTTTGCTCGTAAAAAGTTGTCATTAATGGTTAATAATGTTGAAAATAAACCTTCGATTTGTTTGTCAAGATATTGTTCGTCTTTATATAATTTTGGGGCAGGGTGTTCTTTATGTGAAAAAATAGTGTCACCTAAATTTGCGTCAGTGAAATTTATATTAAGTAGATCTTCGAAATAAAACCTTGACAAGGTTAGAACGAACCCGGACAGGTTCTGTCCTGTCATATTGAAATCAATAAAGTTGGTTCCGGCAAAGACTTTCATCCTGTTTTTATTTTCACTGTGCTCAATATATAACTTCGTCATTTTTTGATACAGGTTTTGAATATCTTTTATATTAGTCGGTAAGTCAGCTCGTTGTTCAGCAATAAAATTAGTATCTGAAAACATGGTTTGGACACTGAATCTTACTGGTATTCCCTCTTCTACGCTAATTTTAGTTATGATTGCCTTGTCGGGTTTAGGATTAGCGACAACAATGATTCGACATTCAGCACTTTTGTTTTTTTCGTATCTAATGTTATTAATCTGATTAAGTATTGATTGTGTCTGTTGCGTAAGTGGTGTCGAACTTATCGTTTCAATGTTAGTAATAAGACTTACAAGTTGAGTCACAACTTTTGAGTATTCTGCATTTGTATATGTAGTGTTCGTGTGGCACGCATTAATTTGTTGAAGTTGGTGTTGCGCTAAATCATATTGATCAGAGGTATATCCTTCTCCAGAGAATGTGGAATTAATGGGTTGTTGTTCTTCCAAATTATCGCAAGGCCACTTCGGTGTGTCTGGCGTTTTAGCATTATCGGTATTTGTTGTGCAGTTATAAATATCGCCGTGATATGTATTTATTATACCTGGGGTAAAGTCAATTGACATAAAATTCCTTATTCATCATTTGTTTTATGCTAAGATGTTTAAATTGGATAATTAGAACAGGAATGGATTTTCTTCTACACACAATAAATGTAATGCGTTATCTCTTCCTGATATAATTACCTTTGATTTCCCTTTTATCTCCACCCGGTAATATTTGTGTATAAAAAAAGGGCAGTGATAGTATCGTAAAGGAAAACGTTAACAACTATCAAAAAGCGCTCATTTTAAAAAGTTATGATGTTCACCGATAGTGTGTGAAGTGATATTTTTGTGATGTTTTAGATGTGTAATAATGAACCAGGTTAAAGTGTATTTAAAAATGTGTTGTATTGGCGACTGAAATCTGCCCTTTAAAAGGGGGGATAGCACTGAAACAAAGAGACATTGCTTCTCCGATAAAATGTCAGAGAAGCATGATTGCGTGGTGATTGTCGATTGATGACTTACTGACGGATCCGTCATCATTCTCAAAGCATTAGTTAAGTTATTTGTGATTTTTAAAGATTATCCTATCTATGATTTTCTACTCAGAAGGATAAGGCACTCACAATGCTCCTTATAGTTTACTGCTGGCATCTATTTAAAATAGCATTTGAGTCAAATAGCCCATCAAGATAGCCATACCTAATATAACCGTCAGGAATGCAACTATCATCGGTATTCTGAACATTGATTTAAGTAATATCACTTCCGTCAGGCTTGCGCCGGCACTGCCGATGATTAATGCCATTAATGCTCCCAGAGCCATTCCTTTTGTCATCAGAACAGATGCCAGAGGGATAACCGCCTCTGCCCGGATATATAGCGGAATACCGACAACGGCGCTCAATGGGATGGCGAAGGGATTATCTGCCCCTGCATGAGCGGCAATCCACTCTGAGGGAATAAAGCCATAAATAAAAGAGCCTATTAATACCCCTAACAAAAGATATGGCAGTACATCTTTAAACTGTTGCAACGCATCTTTGGTGGCTAGTTTTATGGGATTAATACTTACCACAGCTTTGGTACTGCAACAGTTTACTACAGGTTTCTCAATGGCTTTAGCCGCTGGACTACAGCAACTCACTTTTATTGGCGTATATGTCGTCCCCGGCGAAGTTTTGGCTGGAGCACAACAATTTGCTGATGAGCTTTTACTGGCAATAATATGACGTTCAAATCCCAGAGAATCCAGGATAATACTGGCAAGTACGGAGACGCCGGCGGCGATAATCGCGTACAACAAGGTCACTTTCCAGCCAAAGGTCACCCACATTAGTCCGACGATAATGGGATTAAGTAGCGGTGAAACAAATAAAAAAGTAAGGGTTGGACCAAACCCGGCTTTCGCTGACAACAATCCACGTAACATGGGTATTGTCGAGCAACTACAGAACGGGGTAACGGCTCCCAACAGAGCAGCCAGGAGATAACCTCTCCCTTTTCTGGCCCCCATCATCTGCTGGATTTTATGGTCTGGCACCTTTTGTCTTATCAGGCTCACACCGGCACTAATCACTATAAACAGCAAAGAAAGCTCAACGGCGAGAAACACAAACATCTCTGCGGCATCTTGCAGCATCGCAAGCCAACTACTCATACGTAACCTCATTGAATAAATCTATATTTCCAGAATAATCGAAATGAAATTCAGATCAAGATATTTCTGGTATTATCGAAATATCAACCAGACAAAGGGGGTGTCATATGCAGTTGGAAGAAGTTGCTAAAGCGCTGAAAGAGCTAGGTCACCCGACCCGTTTGTTCATATTCAAACACCTGGTCAAAGCGGGGGAACAAGGTTTGCCGGTCGGTGAGTTGCAAAAGCAGCTTGGGATACCCGGCTCTACACTCAGTCACCATATTTCAGCACTGGTATCGGTAGGGCTGGTCAAACAAAACCGTGAGAGTCGAACGCTGATGTGTGTTTCGCAATACGCAATGCTGGAAGCGATAATTGAATTCTTACGCGAGGAGTGCTGCGTAAATAGCAAAATTGCCTGATGCGCTACGCGCTACAGATTTCATGCCATGCACGGTTTTGTAGGTCGGATAAGACGCGTTAGCGTCGCATCCGACATAAACAAAGCGCACTTTACCAACTATGGGCAGTGGATATCGCCGCTTTATTTCAAGCGTTTACCCGCTTCATCAACCACTTTCTCGCCATCTTCCTTGGTGAACGCGCCTTGTTGCGCATCTGGCAGAATTTCCAGCACCACTTCTGAAGGGCGACACAGGCGAGTTCCCAGCGGCGTCACCACAATCGGGCGATTAATCAGAATCGGGTGCTGAAGCATAAAGTCGATTAACCGATCGTCAGTAAATTTATCTTCTGCAAGGCCCAGTTCCTCATACGGCTCGACGTTTTTACGCAGCAGCGCGCGTACGGAAATCCCCATATCGGCAATGAGTTTGACCAGTTCATCACGCGTCGGTGGGGTTTCCAGATAATAGACGATGGTCGGTTCTGTACCGCTGTTGCGGATCATCTCCAGCGTATTACGCGACGTACCGCAGGCCGGGTTGTGATAAATGGTAATGTTGCTCATATCAATATCTCATTACAAAGTGAAAGAGAGACGTAGCGCCAGCGCAGCCAGCGTCACAAAAAGCACCGGCAGGGTCATGATAATCCCTGTACGGAAGTAATATCCCCAGCTGATAGTCATATTCTTCTGCGAAAGAACGTGCAGCCAGAGTAGCGTAGCCAGGCTACCAATTGGGGTAATTTTCGGCCCCAAATCGCAGCCAATCACGTTGGCATAAACCATCGCTTCTTTGATAACGCCAGATGCCGTGCTGCCATCAATGGACAACGCGCCAACCAGTACCGTCGGCATATTGTTCATAATAGAAGAGAGGAAGGCGGTGAGGAATCCGGTGCCGAGCGTCGCGGCCCACAGGCCGTTTTCCGCCAGCACGTTGAGTACGCCAGAAAGATATTCCGTTAGTCCGGCATTGCGCAGGCCATAAACCACCAGATACATGCCGAGCGAGAAGATGACAATCTGCCAGGGCGCACCGCGTAGCACCTTACCCGTATTAATTGCATGACCGCGTTTAGCGACGGCAAATAATATCAGCGCGCCCACTGCCGCAATGGCGCTGACCGGAATGCCGAGCGGTTCCAGAACGAAAAATCCCACCAGCAGAAGCAGTAAAACAACCCAGCCAGTTTTGAACGTAGCAGGATCTTTAATCGCTTCTGCGGGAGATTTCAGCAGCGCCATGTCGTAGTTCTGCGGAATATCTTTGCGGAAATAGAGATGCAACATCACCAGCGTGGCAACAATCGCGGCGATATCCACCGGCACCATCACCGAGGCATATTCGCGAAAGCCGAGGCCAAAGAAATCTGCGGAAACGATATTCACCAGGTTGGAGACAATAAGCGGCAGGCTGGCGGTATCGGCAATGAACCCGGCCGCCATCACGAACGCAAGCGTCGTGCCTTTACTGAACCCTAAAGCCAGCAGCATGGCGATGACAATCGGTGTCAAAATAAGCGCCGCGCCATCATTGGCAAACAGAGCTGCAACGGCAGCACCGAGCAGGACAATCCAGGTAAACAGCAAGCGACCGCGTCCATTGCCCCAGCGTGAGACGTGCAGCGCTGCCCATTCAAAAAAGCCGGACTCATCCAGCAGCAGGCTGATGATAATAACGGCAATAAACGCAGCCGTCGCGTTCCAGACGATATTCCACACCACCGGAATATCACCCGGATGTACCACGCCCGTAACTAACGCCAGTACTGCGCCGAGTGTTGCACTCCAGCCGATGCCTAAACCTTTCGGCTGCCAGATAACCAATACGATGGTCAGGACAAAGATAGCGCCTGCCAGTAACATAATGCCTCCCGGAAAAAACACATGTGCAAATCCATATGTGTTTAGATAAATTTTTTAACTACAAATGTTCTTACTGTCTTCGGAACAATTTTGTCGAGCCAGGTTGCGGACAATCACCTGAACCTTTTCCTGTTCGCATCGCCAGGCCTGCTCAATAATTTTCGCGGCCCATGATGGAATATGCGGTGATAAGCGGTAATGAACCCACTTACCCTGCTTGCGATCCAGCAATAGCCCACTTTCACGCAGCAATGCCAGGTGGCGGGATATCTTGGGCTGCGACTGATCGAGGGCAGTACAGAGATCGCAGACGCATAATTCTCCCAGCTCGCTGAGCAGTAAAACGATGCCCAGACGGGTTTCATCAGCAAGAATTTTGAACAGTTGGATGGGTAACAGAAATGACATATTGCGCTCCTGATTGTTGCAGGTAGTGTCTCTCTTCGAAGCGGATAAGTCAAAAACATATATGGTTTAACGAATGTGTATGTGCAGAGGAAGGTAATAGGTGTGAATTTTGAGTTGGCTATTCATTTGAAAGGAGGTCTGAATCAGGACGTAAAAAAACCGACTTTGCGTCGGTTTTTTACTTTCCAGCCCTGAGTTGGTGGCTCTGGCTGGAGTGAGAGAGCTCTTATCTAACAGTTCAATACTATTAGCCAGTGGCTAACATTGCAAGAATTAGCGATTTCTTCAGCTGGAGAAGGGACAGTTTGCTATACATGTTGGTGAAAGAGGATTTATATACTTTCATCGGGTCGCTGCCGTACCAAGCCTTGTCCGAATCCGGACGTAAAAAAACCGACTTCGCGTCGGTTTTTTACTTTCCAGCCCTGAGTTGGTGGCTCTGGTTGGAGTGAGAATGCCATCATCTAACGCATCAATGCTAATACCATACTGAAACTATTGCAAGGACGTGCTGGTTTTATAACCTGCATGTACTGTATGATTATCCAGTTAGCTCTGAGGCATTTTCACTCTGGTAATGCGCATAAACGCTTTCAAAGTCCTGGTCAGAAGTACGGGTGGTGCCGTTAACTGATGCTCTGGCCGGAGTGAGAGAGTTCTTATCTAACAATGAGACATGCGCCGTGACAGGCAGTGGATGAGTAAGCGGATGCATTCTCACTCCATAGCATGGAGAAAACGGGTGATTGATAAAGCAATCATCGTTCTTGGGGCGTTAATTGCGCTGCTGGAACTGATCCGCTTCCTGCTTCAGCTTCTGAACTGATAGCGGAAACGTAGCTAAGGGCAAAGAGCACACCACTCTTTGCCCTTTAACATTTAACGCATGGTCACGAACTCTTCTGCCGCCGTCGGGTGAATGGCGACGGTATTGTCGAAGTCTTTTTTGGTCGCCCCCATCTTCAGCGCCACCGCGAAGCCCTGCAACATTTCATCCATACCAAAACCAATGCCGTGAATTCCGACAATCTTCTCTTCCGGTCCAACGCATACCAGTTTCATGCGGCACGGCTGGCGGTGAGTGGTGACGGCGGTATACATCGCGGTGAAAGAGGATTTATACACTTTCACCTGATCGTCGCCGTACTGCTCGCGCGCCTGCGGTTCCGTTAAACCAACAGTCCCAATCGGCGGATGGCTGAAGACCACGGTCGGAATGTTGCTGTAATCGAGATGCTCATCCGGCTTGTTATTAAACAGGCGTTCAGAGAGACGGCGACCCGCTGCAACTGCTACCGGTGTCAGTTCCACTGCACCCGTGTTATCGCCCACCGCGTAAATACCTTCAACGTTGGTATTTTGATATTTATCGACGACGATATAGCCTTTTTCGTTAGTTTTAACGCCAGCGGCTTCCAGGTTGATGTTGTCATTGGCAGGCTCGCGACCAATCGCCCAAATCAGGCAATCCACCGTTTCACTGCGCCCATCTTCCAGCTCCAGCGTCAGGCTACCATCAGCATTTTTCACTACTGCTTTCGGGATGGCGTTGGTGTGCAACTGCGGGCCTTCGGCGTTCATCACTTCGACCAGCGTTTCAGAGATCATCGGGTCGAAGCTGCGCAGCGGCGCATGTTTACGCACAAACAGATGCGTTTTCGCGCCGAGGCCGTTAATCACGCCCGCCAGCTCAACGGCGATGTAACCCGCGCCAACAACCGCCACGCGCTCTGGCAAAGCAGGAAGGGCGAAGAAGCCATCAGAATCAATACCGTATTCCACGCCTGGAATATCCGGGTGGCTCGGACGACCGCCGGTGGCGATCAGAATATGATCGGCCGTGATGGTTTCGCCGTTTACCTCCAGCGTTTTGGCATCAACGAAGCGGGCAAAGCCTTTGATTACATCAACGTTATTTTTACCGAGCACGTTTTCATAGGAAGTATGAATACGGTCGATATAGGCGGTACGGCTGGCGATCAACGTTTCCCAGTTGAATTTATTTATAGTGGTATCGAAACCATAATCCGGACCGTACATGTGGATCGCTTCACGGATTTGCGCCGCGTGCCACATCACTTTCTTCGGTACGCAGCCGACGTTCACGCAGGTGCCGCCCAGTTCTTTGGCTTCAATCAGCGCGCATTTCTGACCGTACATAGCCGCGCGGTTGATGGAGGCGATACCGCCGCTGCCGCCGCCGATGGCGATGTAATCATAGTGTTTAGTCATGACAGAGTGTCCTTATCGTTGATTACCGCGATTGTAGCGCGAGACGTAATAGGTGCCAGCAATGGCTGCAATTACTCCGGCACGATCCAGCTTACGGTGGCGTGCCCGGTGCCTGCCGGAACCAGTTTGCTGTGCAGCCACGGCAGCACGTTATTCATCTGCTGTTCCAGCTTCCACGGCGGGTTAATCACAATCATGCCGGAAGCGGTCATGCCACGGCGATCGCTGTCTGGCAGTACCGCCAGTTCAATTTGCAGAATTTTGCGAATGCCGGTCGCTTCCAGGTCGTGGATCATGCGCTTAATTTGCTGGCGCAACACCACTGGATACCACAGTGCGTAAGTGCCAGTGGCGAAACGTTTATAGCCTTCTGCTATCCCGCTGACCACCGCCTGATAGTCGGTTTTCATTTCATACGGCGGGTCGATAAGGATTAAACCACGGCGGGAAACCGGCGGCAGTTTGGCCTTAAGCTGCTGGAAACCATCGGCTTTTTCGACGCGCGCACGATTGTCTTTCTGAAATTCAGAACGTAGCAACGGGTAATCGCTCGGGTGCAGTTCGGTCAGTTGCAGGCTGTCCTGTTCACGCAGTAACTGACGAGCAATCAACGGCGAACCGGGGTAGTAACGCAACTGACCGCTACGGTTGAAGTGTTTTACCACATTGATGTACGCCTCCAGCTCTGCAGGCAAATCGTCCTGCTGCCAGATACGGGCGATACCTTCGAGATATTCGCCGGTACGCTCGGCATGTTCGCTGCCTAACTGATAACGCCCGGCCCCTGCGTGGGTATCGAGATAGAGAAACGGTTTATCTTTCTCTTTCAGCGACTCGATGATCAGGCTCTGAACGGTATGTTTAAGGACGTCGGCGTGGTTGCCAGCGTGAAAGCTGTGGCGATAACTGAGCATGGGTAAAGGTGTTCCGGTAAGTAAAAATCGGCCCGTATTCGGGGCGCACAAAAGCCTATCAGGACAGTATACCGAAAAGAGGCCGCCGCCGCGAAAGCGTAACGTTTCTCATTGAAATTCACTACACTTAACCCCATGCTACAAACATTATGTAAAGCGCCTGTTGAGCGCTTCCTTAACCTCTTTAACCAGGACTGCGCTAATGACGAATCCGTTACTGACTCCCTTTGAATTGCCTCCGTTTTCTAAAATTCTCCCGGAACATGTCGTTCCAGCCGTGACTAAGGCGCTGAACGACTGCCGCGAAAATGTGGAGCGCGTAGTAGCGCAAGGGGCACCGTACACCTGGGAAAATCTCTGCCAGCCGTTGGCGGAAGTGGACGATGTGCTGGGGCGTATCTTCTCCCCGGTCAGCCACCTGAACTCGGTGAAAAATAGCCCGGAACTGCGTGAAGCGTACGAACAAACCCTGCCGCTGCTGTCAGAATACAGCACCTGGGTAGGACAACATGAAGGGCTGTATAAAGCATATCGCGACCTGCGCGATGGCGATCATTACGCCACGCTGAACACGGCGCAGAAGAAAGCGGTTGATAACGCACTGCGCGACTTTGAACTCTCTGGCATCGGTCTGCCGAAAGAGAAACAGCAGCGTTATGGTGAGATTGCCACTCGTCTTTCCGAGCTGGGCAACCAGTACAGCAACAACGTCCTCGATGCGACAATGGGCTGGACCAAACTCGTTACCGACGAAGCGGAGCTGGCGGGGATGCCAGAAAGCGCGCTGGCTGCGGCAAAAGCCCAGGCTGAAGCGAAAGAACTTGAAGGCTACCTGCTGACGCTGGATATCCCAAGCTACCTGCCGGTAATGACCTACTGCGACAACCAGGCTCTGCGCGAAGAGATGTATCGCGCTTACAGCACCCGCGCCTCCGATCAAGGTCCGAACGCCGGTAAGTGGGACAACAGCAAGGTGATGGAAGAGATCCTCGCGCTGCGTCACGAACTGGCGCAACTGCTGGGCTTTGAAAACTACGCCTTTAAATCCCTTGCTACTAAAATGGCAGAAAACCCGCAGCAGGTGCTGGATTTCTTAACCGATCTGGCAAAACGCGCGCGTCCACAAGGCGAAAAAGAGCTGGCGCAACTGCGTGCCTTCGCTAAAGCCGAATTTGGCGTGGATGAGTTGCAGCCGTGGGATATCGCGTACTACAGCGAAAAACAAAAACAGCACCTCTACAGCATCAGTGACGAACAGCTGCGTCCGTACTTCCCGGAAAACAAAGCGGTTAACGGCTTGTTTGAAGTGGTGAAACGTATTTACGGCATCACCGCTAAAGAGCGTAAAGATGTTGATGTCTGGCATCCGGATGTACGTTTCTTCGAACTGTATGACGAGAACAACGAACTGCGCGGCAGCTTCTACCTCGACCTGTATGCCCGTGAAAACAAGCGCGGCGGGGCGTGGATGGATGACTGTGTAGGCCAGATGCGTAAAGCCGACGGTTCGCTGCAAAAACCGGTCGCGTATCTGACCTGTAACTTCAACCGCCCGGTAAATGGTAAACCGGCGCTGTTTACCCATGACGAAGTGATCACCCTGTTCCACGAGTTCGGTCACGGCCTGCACCATATGCTGACCCGCATTGAAACTGCTGGTGTATCTGGTATCAGCGGGGTGCCGTGGGATGCGGTCGAACTGCCGAGCCAGTTTATGGAAAACTGGTGCTGGGAGCCTGAGGCGCTGGCGTTTATCTCCGGTCACTATGAAACCGGCGAACCGCTGCCGAAGGAGCTGCTGGATAAAATGCTGGCGGCTAAGAACTACCAGGCGGCGCTGTTTATTCTGCGCCAGCTGGAGTTCGGCCTGTTTGATTTCCGCCTCCATGCCGAGTTCCGCCCGGATCAGGGAGCGAAAATCCTCGAAACTCTGGCAGAAATCAAGAAACTGGTTGCCGTAGTACCGTCTCCATCCTGGGGCCGTTTCCCGCACGCTTTCAGCCATATTTTCGCCGGTGGTTATGCCGCAGGTTACTACAGCTACCTGTGGGCCGACGTGCTGGCGGCAGATGCCTTCTCGCGCTTTGAGGAAGAGGGCATTTTCAACCGTGAAACCGGACAGTCGTTCCTCGACAACATTCTGAGCCGTGGCGGTTCAGAAGAGCCGATGGATCTGTTCAAACGCTTCCGTGGTCGTGAACCGCAGCTGGATGCGATGCTGGAGCATTACGGCATTAAGGGCTGATCATTCAGTGAAAATCTGCTTAATTGATGAAACAGGCACCGGAGACGGTGCCTTATCTGTTCTGGCGGCCCGCTGGGGGCTGGAGCACGATGAAGACAACCTGATGGCGCTGGTATTAACGCCGGAGCATCTGGAACTGCGCAAGCGTGATGAGCCAAAACTTGGCGGCATCTTCGTTGATTTTGTTGGCGGAGCGATGGCGCACCGACGCAAATTCGGTGGTGGTCGCGGTGAGGCGGTGGCGAAAGCGGTGGGCATTAAAGGCGATTATTTGCCGGATGTCGTCGATGCTACCGCAGGGCTGGGGCGCGATGCCTTTGTGCTGGCTTCAGTCGGCTGCCGCGTGCGGATGCTGGAGCGTAATCCGGTGGTTGCTGCATTGCTCGACGACGGCCTGGCGCGTGGTTATGCGGATGCGGAAATCGGCGGCTGGTTGCAGGAGCGGTTGCAGTTAATTCACGCCTCCAGCCTGACGGCGCTGACCGATATTACCCCACGCCCGCAGGTGGTCTATCTCGATCCGATGTTCCCGCATAAGCAGAAAAGCGCGCTGGTGAAAAAAGAGATGCGTGTCTTTCAGTCGCTGGTGGGGCCGGATCTTGATGCCGATGGATTACTAGAGCCTGCACGCTTGCTGGCGACCAAACGCGTGGTGGTAAAGCGCCCGGACTACGCGCCGCCGCTGGCGAATGTCGCCACGCCAAACGCGGTAGTGACCAAAGGGCATCGCTTTGATATTTATGCCGGAACGCCGGTGTAAAAGTAAAGCAGGGTAGCGTTATCGCTACCCTGCTTTCTGCAAGAATAATTAATGGCTTTCGGGCGTCGCAATCATTCGTTTCAGCCACGGCACCATCAGCAGCATCACCACCGCAACGCCCAGCGTAACCAGGCCAATCTTACCAAACACGTTGGTATAGACGGGCAACGTCTCAAGCGGATCGGTAATGTTGTCTGGTACTGCGGTAAATGTTGCCACATAGCCGCCCAGCAAGAACGCGGCAGCCTGCGTCAGGAACCACATCCCGAGAATAAAGCCCATCAAATGCTGCGGCACCAGGGCAGCAATCATCGCCAGACCCAGGGCGCTAATAAACAATTCACCCAGGCTCTGGAATAAGTAAACCAGCACAATAAACCACGGCGATGTCAGTCCTTGGGCATCCGCAAACCACATTCCCGCAGCTGCAGCCGTCAAAAAGCCCAGTGAGCACATAAACATGCCGAGAGTAAATTTCATCGGCATAGAGAGGTCTTTGCCTTTGTTACCCAGATGCGTGTAAATGCCTGCCAGTATTGGGCTGGCGAGTACCACCCAGAACGGGTTAAGCGCCTGGAAGCTGACCGGGTTGATGGAAAAGCCGAGAATTTCATGATGCACGTTGTTGATGGCAAAGAAGTTCAGCGACGTTGGCATCTGGGCGTAGAGAATGTAAAACACCACCGCTTCGAGCATCAGGACAAAGGCGACAAACATTTTATTGCGCCCGGTTTTATCCAGCTTGAATGCCTGACGAAAGAAAATGATGGTGACGACGATAGAGAGAACAATCAGCACCAGATTGGCGACTTCTACGTTGTGCATCAGCCATGCACAGACGAAGATCATCACCACGCTGCCAAGTAACACGTACAACAGTTTGCTGAAGCTCATCGGCCGGAAGTCGGGTTCAGAACCAATGTCTTTCACCATTCCGCGACAGGCGATGTAAACCAATAGCGCGATAATTAACCCCGCACCGCACAGGTTGTAGGTGACTGAATAACCGAATCTATCAGCGATCACGGGGGCCAGCGATAACGCTATCAACGAGCCGATGTTGATCGACATATAGAACAGGGTAAATGCGCCATCAAGCCGCGGATCTTTCGGCGGATAGCACTTCGAAAGCAAGCTGGCTGGGTTAGCTTTAAACAGGCCGTTACCGACAGCGATAGTCCCCAGGGCGATGAAAATCAGGTCAGGCTTAAGTAGCGACAGGCCGGTCATGAAGTAGCCAATCGCCAGCACAAGTGCTCCGAGAACAATGGTGCGTTTGGTCCCCAGCAGGTGGTCGCCGACATAGCCGCCAATGGAAATGAGGCCATAGACCAGCGCAGCAAAAGCACCAAAAGTGACAAAAGCCTGTTCTTGCGAGAATCCAAGCTGCTTAACGAAGAAAACCGCCAGTACGCCCTGCACGCCGTAGTAGCCGAATCGCTCCCATAACTCGACAAAAAAGATCATGAAAAATGGGCGAGGTTGCTGCAGCATCCCCATGGGTGTTGTTGTATTCATATTTATTAACCTTCCAATACCATCCTGAAAAGTATGAACGCGTAAGGGATAACGCGCGAAAAAGTTTTCATCTGTCAGAGATTCTTAATATTGATGCGGTGAATAGATTAATACACTATTACAACAGAAAATAACCAGCTGATCACACTAATGATGGAAAATATGATGGTGTTAAATGTTGTATTGGCAGGGGATTTTGATTGCGTACGCAGACCGTAGGCCAGATAAGGTGTTTACGCTGCAAGGTAACAAGGCGCGCCAAAAAGCAAAACGCCCGCATATGCGGGCGTTCAGGAACACGTCGTAGAGGGAAGATTATTCTTCTTCGTCGCGCAGCGGAACAATCAGCATATCAACGTGAACGGTGTTGATCAGCTGACGTGCGGAAGACATCAGTTTGCTCCAGAAGTCCTGGTGGTGACCACAAACCACCAGATCCATATCGTATTTCTTGATTGCATCGACCAGAACCTGGCCCAGATCGCCGCTGCCGCTCAGGGTTTCAGTGATTGGGTAGCCTGCATTAGTGGAAAGCTCGGTCAGCGCATGATGTGTCTCTTCAGAGATGCGTTTCTGCATATCACCCAGATTCACATCAATAAGCCCGGTGTATAGGTCAGAGTAGTTTACATCTACGTGGATCAGAGAAACTTTCGCATTGTAGGGGCGAGCCATAGAGACTGCTTTCTCTACCAGAACTTTGCTTTCCGGGGAGAGATCGACCGCGATGAGAATGTGTTTATAAGCCATAGTGTTACTCCTTCCATAAAGTTGTCGATGACTGGCCAGCTAGCGTTTCTTGTGCCGTTACGTCACCCGCGTCCTGCGAACTACGTGCGCGGGGCTAACCCAGCCGTAAAGATTCAGTGTTAAGACCATCCTTACCTTATAGCGACCCGGATGATCCGTCAATCCGCCTTGCTTACCCGTTAGATAAACAAATTTTCGACATGAATATATTGATAGTGGTTAACCTTCTGGAAAAAAAACAACCTGATCTCCTACACTATCTATAGAGCCGCTCGGATGTTGGTCACCACAAAAGCGGTTTCTCCAGGACCTGGTGTTAACTGATTGGCAGCGTATCGGGAGCGGTAGCCCCGGGGTGGAACTCCGCGGGCAGGTCGCCGGGGAGGAGGTATGATAAGCACCGTCGCATTATTTTGGGCTTTATGTGTCGTTTGCATTGTTAACATGGCGCGCTATTTCTCATCACTACGCGCGTTGTTAGTGGTACTGCGTAACTGCGATCCATTGCTCTATCAATATGTTGATGGAGGGGGCTTTTTTACCTCACATGGCCAACCCAACAAACAGGTGCGTCTCGTTTGGTATATCTATGCCCAACGTTATCGCGATCATCACGATGATGAGTTTATTCGCCGCTGTGAGCGGGTGCGTCGGCAGTTTATTCTGACCAGCGCATTGTGTGGTCTGGTGGTGGTCAGTCTGATTGCATTGATGATTTGGCATTAAGCACTTCAGCAAAAATAACGCATAAAAAAAGCGGGCCAGTAAACTGACCCGCTCGTTTTGGTGCGTGCGATTACAGGAACTGCAAGGAGAGCCAGTAAAGCCCGCCGGAAAGCAGTACCGCAGCCGGAAGGGTAAACACCCAGGCCATCAGAATACTGGTCACGGTTTTACGCTGTAAGCCGCCGCCATCTACCACCATCGTCCCCGCGACAGAAGAGGAGAGTACGTGGGTAGTGGAAACCGGCATCCCGGTATAACTCGCCAGGCCGATAGACACTGCCGCAGTCATCTGGGCAGACATCCCCTGAGCGTAGGTCATGCCTTTCTTACCGATTTTCTCACCGATAGTCGTTGCCACACGACGCCAGCCAATCATCGTACCGATACCTAACGCCAGCGCGACCGCCATGATGATCCACACCGGCGCATACTCGATGGTGCTAAGCATATCGGATTTCAGTTTCTTCAACAGGCGCTGATCGTCAGCACTCACGCCAGGCATCTTCACCACTTTGTCGATAGTGTCAGAAACGCACAGCATAATGCGGCGCATCTGGCTACGTTGATCAAGCGACAGCTTGTCGTAGCTTTCCACATCGGTAGTCAACATGCCTTTCAGGCGGTTGAGCGCGTTAATGGTATTCGACGGATGGCAATGGAACTCCGCAGGTTGCGTTGCGCCAGCTTCCGGAGCCGGTACTAACTGATCAGCACCGGTAGCCTGTTTCAGCAGCGCAGGGTGCTGCTCAAAGTAAGCTTCCACGTTGTTGATGGCATCACGGGTACGGGTGATTTCGTAGCCAGTGGCATTCATGTTCACCACGAAGCCTGCTGGTGCGACGCCAATCAATACCAACATAACCAGACCAATGCCTTTCTGACCATCGTTCGCGCCGTGCGAAAACGCCACGCCGATAGCGGAAAGGATCAGCGCAATACGCGTCCAGAACGGCGGCTTTTTCTTGCCGTCTTTCTTTTCACGCTCCGCTGGGGTCAGGTGGATACGGGCGCGTTTCTTGGTGCCGCTCCAGTAGCGACGCAGCAAGAAAATCAGACCGCCAGCAAACACCAGGCCGACAATAGGGGAAACGATCAGAGAACCGAAAATACTTAATACTTTCGGGATATTGAGTGCATCCACCACTGACGTCCCGGTCATCAACGCATTGGTTAAACCAATCCCGATGATCGCGCCAATCAGCGTATGAGAGCTGGATGCAGGTAAACCAAAGTACCAGGTACCCAGGTTCCAGATAATCGCCGCCAGCAACATAGAGAACACCATGGCAAGGCCATGAGACGATCCCATATTAAGCAGCAGATCCGTCGGCAGCATATGCACAATGGCATAGGCAACACTCAGACCACCCAGCAAAACACCCAAAAAGTTGAACACCGCCGCCATAACCACGGCGAGCTGAGAACGCATCGCGCGGGTATAGATAACGGTTGCCACGGCGTTGGCTGTGTCATGGAAACCATTGATGGCTTCGTAGAACAGCACAAAAGCCAGTGCAAGCAATAATAACAGCCCGGTATGCAAATCCAGGCCAGCAAACAAATGTAGCATAGGACGTTACGCCATTTTGAGGACATGAACGCGGCGCATTATCAGTGACTTTCGCGGCGCGGGCAAAGTGAAATATAGACTTTTTTTGATTTGCCTCCTGTATGGATTTCACTCAAAAAATAATTATCTTATATAATTCAGGCAAATACTTCCTTTTAGTAATATTGATGCTGGTGCGACCACTGAGGAATCTTTACAATTCACGCCCGTTTTTTCTTAGAGGAGCGCAACGTGGAAAGGTTTGATGCCATTATTATAGGCGCTGGTGCGGCGGGTATGTTCTGTTCTGCGCTGGCAGGTCAGGCAGGACGCCGGGTTCTGCTGATCGATAATGGTAAAAAACCAGGGCGCAAAATCCTCATGTCTGGCGGTGGGCGCTGCAACTTTACCAATCTTTATGTCGAACCGGGCGCTTATCTGAGCCAGAATCCGCATTTTTGTAAGTCTGCACTCGCGCGTTTTACCCAGTGGGATTTCATTGATCTGGTCAATAAACACGGCATCGCCTGGCACGAGAAAACGTTAGGACAACTCTTCTGCGATGACTCCGCGCAGCAGATTGTCGACATGCTGGTGGATGAGTGCGAGAAGGGCAATGTGACCGTCAGATTGCGTAGCGAAGTGCTGAGCGTGGCGAAGGATGAAACAGGCTTCACGCTTGAACTGAACGGCATGACTGTCGGTTGCGAAAAGCTGGTCATCGCGACCGGTGGACTGTCAATGCCGGGGCTGGGCGCGTCGCCGTTTGGTTATAAGATTGCCGAACAATTTGGCCTCAACGTGCTGCCGACCCGCGCGGGCCTGGTGCCATTCACTCTGCATAAACCGTTGCTCGAAGAGTTACAGGTGCTGGCGGGCGTGGCGGTGCCTTCCGTGATTACCGCTGAAAACGGCACCGTTTTCCGTGAGAACTTACTCTTCACCCACCGCGGCTTATCTGGACCGGCGGTGTTGCAAATTTCCAGCTACTGGCAACCGGGTGAATTTGTCAGTATCAATCTGCTACCGGATGTGGACCTCGAAACCTTCCTGAATGAGCAGCGTAATGCACATCCGAATCAGAGCCTGAAAAACACACTGGCGGTTCATCTACCGAAGCGGTTGGTTGAACGTTTACAACAACTCGGGCAAATCCCGGATGTTTCGCTAAAACAGCTCAACGTGCGTGACCAACAGGCACTGATTAGCACATTGACCGACTGGCGCGTACAACCCAACGGCACTGAAGGCTATCGCACTGCCGAAGTGACGCTCGGCGGCGTGGACACCAACGAACTCTCTTCACGGACGATGGAAGCGCGCAAAGTGCCTGGGCTGTACTTCATCGGCGAAGTGATGGACGTCACCGGTTGGCTGGGGGGCTATAACTTCCAGTGGGCGTGGTCGAGTGCGTGGGCTTGTGCGCAGGATTTGATTGCAGCGAAGTCGTCCTGAGCTATTTCCTAAAGATGAAAATTATTAGAGTCGCATTAAAAATGAGCTAATTTTGATAGTGGTTATCTTGTGATTATTTTCTAATGAGCCTGTGAACTGAGACCCTCCATGCTTAATATAAGGTGGAGGGAAAGGTGATTAAAACTCCCCCAGTGGCCAGATCTTTATAAAATATGAACAGGTTGAAAAAATCAGCAACTTAGCTGTTTATTTATACTTAACCACTATGCATTAATGCTGCGTTATTTCATGATACCTAAGAAAAACCAGCGTTACGCAAATAATCAACGCTGGTTTTATCCGGTACGTTGCAATTATTTTTTAGCAGAACCCGCTTCTAATATTGAAACGATTGAGAACAACGTAAAGCATACCGCTCCCAAACCGACCAGAACCCGCGAAGGAATAAAATATCCCATATCGGTCTGCGCCATTTCCGCAAGAAACGATGCCAGGAAAAGGCAAAACAGGCAGGTGAAGACGGGAATCATCGGTATTCTGTTGGCTAACGAACAGGTACGTCTCCAGACCAGTGCCAGTAGCCAGACTTTTGAGAATATGCTGTAACAGATCATTCCGAGGCAAATGAGGATAATGCCGGGAGCCAGTCGGGCGCTTGCATCGGAGCTGACTAACACGTATATGCCCTGCAGCACCGTGATTGAGCCGAGAATAATAACCCAATAACACCACAGCCAGTGTTCTTTGGATGAGAACGTATTACGTGTTTGATGGACGATTGTGGCAACAAGGCCAATTAGACAGGCACAGATTGCGGTTAACCCAAGCAATACGTGACCGGCGACATAATGCGGAGTTATGTCGGCACTACGTAACAGCGTAATAGACCAAATGAAACCGAGCAGGGTGAGTAACACGGGAACGGCAATGAGGCAATTACCGATTAATGACGAATAAGCCTGTACCGGTATTCCATCGCTCTTGCTCCCTGCTGCGTTTTTGGGAATGAGCAGAAAGTGACCGGATGACGCTGCCACTGTCGATACACAGGCGGCAATCATACCAACGCCAAAAATAACATGGCCGGCAACAAACTCGTCTGCCATCACATCATTGCCTGCTAACAGTGCCCAACCCCATATCATGGTGATAATTGACCCCGCATAGCCAATAATGGGGAACAATGTATTGTAAAACGTATTAACGCCGCGCGTGAGCTGCGAAATGATAATAAATGCGGTAGTGAATAATGCCAGGCATATGGCTGCCAGAGAAATCAGCACATGACCCGCGACGAAATACTCACTTTGCCCAGAACTTTCCAGCACAAAGCCACCTAACGCGATACAAATTAAGCCCATAATTAAAGGGATTAATTTGAAAAGCCACCCGATATATATGTTCACTTTAAACTCCTCAGGTATCCCTGCTAATATTGAAATGTGCATTAATGATAATTTCAGCCTGTTAATATAATGACGAGATATCATTAAAGACAAATGCATAGCATAACTATAGCGGGATTTACTTTACAGAGCGCTACTTTTCAGCGTTCAAAAGGCCATGGTAAATAAATATTTATCCTAAGATTAATTCTTATTCTGTTGTTTTTTACAATTATCTTCCAGGGAGGGATTCTTTTTCATTATTTGGTAAAAGACCGGATGGTATCGGTGCTTAAAATCATCGAACATATAAGTATTATTGCTTTGTATCATCGTAAATATGTCTTTCAGACATGTGTCATTTATTTTGTTACTAACAAGTCAAAAATATCACGGGTTATTTATGAAAGTATTTCACAATATATTTAAGCACTTCTCTTCAAACCATCAAGATAAGCATTCAGATAAAGTTAACAGTCATCAACACCATGGCAAGGTTGATAAAAAACATCGTTCAAAGATAGTTGAAATTGATAAGCTGGATAAACATTCGCAAATAGATAACGATTTTGGCCTGCATATCATCTATTTCCTGCAACATGGCTGCTGGAACGTAACTGAACATAGTCCTCAGATAGAAAAACTATGGTTTTACAATAGTGAGCCATCTATAGATATTAAAGAATATAATAGTTTCGCCGATAATACTACTGACACGTTTATCTTTACAATTATACCAGACAATAACCATGTGATAAAATTATCGTCTCCCATTACCGTTACGATTGAGCGTAAGGACGGTTATTATTTTATTAATTTCTCCGGAGATAAATCAGACATAATTTATAAAGTTGATGGGTTTTCTATCATAGAGAGAAATTTCTTTACTCTTCTTAGTGGTAATTTCAAACCTGACTGGCGTTGGGCTGTCTCTAAAGAGACGTTTACTAAGGAAAAGTTTGATAGCTATGTTGAATCTGTTTTTTCAAAAATAGACTTTTATAAACAGTGTGGTGTGATTAATCCACAAAATGCCAACACGGCTTATTTTGGCGATACAGATGGAAGAGTAGGCGCTGTACTTTATGCATTGCTCGTTTCAGGGCATATAGGCATCAGGGGAGAGGGGTGGAGTTTATTATGTGATTTATTAAAACACGAAGACATGGCTTCATTCGCATATGAAAATAAAAAATTGAAAAAACTCTTCACTTTATTAGATACGAGAGACATGATCTTGAATGAGTTGCATCAACATGTTTTTTTAAAAGGCGATGCGATTACCCCTTGTATCTTCCTTGGGGATCATACAGGCGATAGATTTAGTACTATTTTTGGTGATAAATATATCCTTACTTTGCTAAATTCTATGCGAAATATGGAGGGTAATAAAGATAGTCGTATAAATAAAAATGTCGTCGTTCTGGCTGGAAATCATGAAATCAATTTTAATGGTAACTATAGTGCACGACTAGCAAATCATAAACTCTCTTCCGGTGATACATATGACTTAATTAAAACGCTCGATGTTTGTAATTATGACTCAGAAACGAAAGTTTTAACCAGTCATCACGGAATAATAAGAAATGAAGAAAATGAATGTTATTGTCTAGGTGCTTTGCAGATTCCATTTAATCAGATGAAAGACCCAATTGATCCTGAGGAATTAGCAAATATATTTAATAAAAAACATAAACAACACATGGATGATCGTCTTATCCATCTAATTAGAAGCAATGCTATAGCATCCACACCTGTATATGACAATTATTTTAATAACACTACTGCTTTCAGACCAAAACCTGAAGATATCTTCAAATGTGGACAGACGCTCAAAAAAAGTAAACAGAAATATGGCCATTATGGATTAGGGGTAGATCAGCATCAAAAAATTGATAATTATACCATGGGGCTAAATTCCTGGAAGATAGCACCTAACGAACGTGGTGATAAAAAAGGTGTCCCAGGGCTTAGTTGTTTTCAATCTCATTAAAACTCCATGAATACGGTGGTATATTTTTTTAATCCTGCCAGTATTTCATAGTTTTTCTTAATCGATTGTAGAGGCATGTACTGATGACGCCTCTACAATCTTTAGGGACTTTCTCTACTATGAGATAAGAAATTTCATATTATGCTTTAAGGCTGAATGATTTGTGCAAAATATAATTATTTTCCCGTCGAACATGAGGTGTATGTCATAAGATTAAATGATAACTATGTATTCCTTGCGGTGAATTATATGAGGTAAAAGATGAAACTTGGAACTGTGGCAGGCACTAACGACAGTACAACGACAATCGCAACAAATGATATGGTGCAAGAGCATGTTACTAACTTCACTAAAGAACTGTTTGGGTATATTGCAAATGGTATAGGTGATGATATATCAAGTATTGCCAGGACAATGCTCGGTGAAGTTGTGGAAAAAATTGATGATTGGCAAATAGAACGTTTCCAACAATCTTTTCAAGATGACAAAATTTCATTTACCATAGAAACGAATCATTCAGAAAAATATAGTATGCTATCGGGCATGCGTGCCCATATTCTACGTAGGAATAATAGTTATCAGTTTATTGTGACAATTAATAGTAAAAATTACGGTTGCCCTCTTGATGATACCGATATTAATTGGTGCAGCATTGTTTATTTACTTAATAATATGACAGTAAATGATAATGCTAATGATGTTGCAGTTACTGAGTCGTACAAACCCATCTGGAACTGGAAAATATCGCAATACAATGTATCTGATATTAAATTCGAAACAATGATAAAACCCCAGTTCGCTGACAGAACCTATTTCTCCAATTGTTCACCTGTTGATCCCACAAGTACCAGACCAACCTATTTTGGCGATACCGATGGCTCAGTTGGTGCAGTTTTGTACGCGCTTTTCGCAACGGGACATTTGGGAATCATGGCTGAAGGAGAAAATTTCCTTGGCCAGTTGCTTAATATAGAAGATGAAGTTCTCAACGTATTGCTAAGGGAGAACTTTAATGAGCAACTTGACACTAATGTTAATACAATAATCAGTATTCTGAACAGAAGAGATATAGTTTTAGAAAGTCTTCAGCCTTATTTAGTTATTAATAAAGACGCTGTGACGCCATGTACGTTTCTTGGCGATCAAACCGGCGATCGATTTAGTAATATCTGTGGCGATCAATTTATCATCGATTTGTTAAAACGCATAATGAGTATTAATAAAAATGTTCATGTATTAGCTGGTAATCATGAAACGAATTGCAATGGTAACTATATGCAGAACTTCACGCGTATGAAACCACTTGGTGAGGATACCTACGCTGGGATAAAAGATTATCCTGTATGTTTCTATGACCCCAAATACAAAATAATGGCAAATCATCATGGGATAACTTTTGATGATCAGCGAAAACGTTACATTATAGGACCGATAACAGTCTCTATTGATGAAATGACCAATGCTCTCGATCCGGTCGAATTAGCGGCAATTATTAATAAAAAGCATCATACTATAATTAATGGTAAAAAGTTTAAAACTAGCCGGGCTATCTCTTGTCGATCCTTTAATCGTTATTTTTCTGTTTCGACAGATTACAGACCTAAACTTGAAGCACTATTAGCATGCTCACAAATGTTAGGTATAAATCAAGTTGTTGCACATAACGGAAATGGTGGGAGAGAACGCATAGGTGAAACGGGGACAGTTTTAGGTCTTAACGCCCGTGACAGTAAACATGCTGGAAGAATGTTCAGCATGCATAATTGCCAAATTAACCCTGGTGCGGGGCCTGAGATAACCACTCCCTGGAAGTCTTACCAGCATGAAAAAAACAAAAATGGACTTATGCCTTTGATTAGAAGGCGCACAATGTTACAGCTCTGAACCATAGACAACATGAATATTAATGTTACTATCTGGTTGAGACTGTTGATAAAACGTAATAAGGAATGCTCTGTTCCTGCAACTGAACAGGCGTGAAACGCTATCCAACAGGATGGATACCGTTTTGTCAGCCAGTTTTATAGATCACACTTATGAGTATGCGTGTTTCATTTACGGCCAGGAATGCTGATGATGACAACATTACTACCCGTTTTCACTAAGCCTTCCACGTTGGCGCTCAATGCTCTGCGCGCTGGTCGTATTTGCCGTTTCCTTCTTATCCCGGATGGAAGAATCCGCTGAACGTCGTTCGGCGGCAGTTGTAACACGCGTCGTTTGCTTACAGGGATTATGGCGGGTCGATTATGGATAAGAGTAAGCGCCATCTGGCGTGGTGGGTTGTCGGGTTACTGGCGGTGGCCGCTATCGTGGCGTGGTGGCTGTTGCGCCCAGCGGGTGTGCCGGAAGGCTTTGCCGTCAGCAATGGGCGCATTGAAGCGACGGAAGTGGATATCGCCAGCAAAATTGCCGGGCGTATCGACACCATTCTGGTGAAAGAAGGCCAGTTTGTTCGCGAAGGTGAAGTGCTGGCGAAGATGGATACTCGCGTGTTGCAGGAACAGCGACTGGAAGCCATCGCGCAAATCAAAGAAGCACAAAGCGCCGTTGCCGCCGCGCAGGCTTTGCTGGAGCAACGCCAAAGCGAAACTCGTGCCGCACAGTCGCTGGTCAATCAACGCCAGGCCGAACTGGACTCCGTTGCCAAACGTCATACGCGTTCCCGTTCGCTCGCCCAACGAGGGGCTATTTCTGCGCAACAGCTGGATGACGATCGCGCCGCCGCTGAGAGCGCCCGAGCTGCGCTGGAATCAGCAAAAGCCCAGGTTTCGGCTTCTAAAGCCGCTATAGAAGCGGCACGCACCAATATCATTCAGGCGCAAACACGCGTCGAAGCCGCACAAGCCACTGAACGGCGCATTGCCGCAGATATCGATGACAGCGAACTGAAAGCCCCGCGTGACGGACGCGTGCAGTATCGGGTTGCCGAGCCAGGGGAAGTGCTGGCGGCAGGCGGTCGGGTGCTGAATATGGTCGATCTGAGCGACGTCTATATGACCTTCTTCCTGCCAACCGAACAGGCGGGCACGCTGAAACTGGGCGGTGAAGCCCGGCTGATCCTCGATGCCGCGCCAGATCTGCGTATTCCTGCAACCATCAGTTTTGTCGCCAGCGTCGCCCAGTTCACGCCAAAAACCGTCGAAACCAGCGATGAGCGGCTGAAACTGATGTTCCGCGTCAAAGCGCGTATCCCACCGGAATTACTCCAGCAGCATCTGGAATATGTCAAAACCGGTTTGCCGGGCGTAGCGTGGGTGCGGGTGAATGAAGAACTTCCGTGGCCTGACGACCTGGTGGTGAGGTTGCCGCAATGACGCATCTGGAACTGGTTCCCGTCCCGCCTGTCGCGCAACTGGCGGGCGTGAGCCAGCATTATGGAAAAACCGTTGCGCTGAACAATATCACTCTCGATATTCCGACCCACTGCATGGTTGGGCTGATTGGTCCGGATGGCGTCGGGAAGTCGAGTTTATTGTCATTGATTTCCGGTGCTCGTGTCATTGAGCAGGGCAATGTGATCGTGCTGGGCGGCGATATGCGCGACCCGAAGCATCGACGCGACGTTTGCCCGCGCATCGCCTGGATGCCGCAGGGGCTGGGTAAAAACCTCTACCACACCTTGTCGGTGTATGAAAACGTCGATTTTTTCGCCCGCCTGTTCGGTCACGACAAAGCGGAGCGAGAAGTGCGAATTAATGAGCTGCTGACCAGCACCGGGTTAGCACCGTTTCGTGATCGTCCGGCAGGGAAACTCTCCGGCGGGATGAAGCAAAAACTGGGGCTGTGCTGTGCGTTAATCCACGACCCGGAACTGTTGATTCTTGATGAGCCAACAACGGGGGTTGACCCGCTCTCCCGCGCCCAGTTCTGGGATCTGATCGACAGTATTCGCCAGCGGCAGAGCAATATGAGCGTGCTGGTCGCCACCGCCTACATGGAAGAGGCCGAACGCTTCGACTGGCTGGTAGCGATGAATGCCGGAGAAGTGCTGGCAACCGGCAGCGCCGAAGAGCTGCGGCAGCAAACGCAAAGCGCCACGCTGGAAGAAGCATTTATAAATCTGTTACCGCAAGCGCAACGCCAGGCGCATCAGGCGGTAGTGATCCCACCATATCAACCTGAAAACGCAGAGATTGCCATCGAAGCGCGCGATCTGACCATGCGTTTTGGTTCCTTCGTTGCCGTTGATCACGTCAATTTCCGCATTCCACGCGGGGAGATTTTTGGTTTTCTTGGTTCGAACGGCTGCGGTAAATCCACCACCATGAAAATGCTTACCGGATTGCTGCCCGCCAGCGAAGGTGAGGCGTGGCTGTTCGGGCAACCGGTTGATCCAAAAGATATCGATACTCGCCGTCGGGTAGGCTATATGTCGCAGGCGTTTTCGCTCTATAACGAACTCACCGTGCGGCAAAACCTTGAGTTACATGCCCGTTTGTTTCACATCCCGGAAGCGGAAATTCCCGCGCGAGTGGCTGAAATGAGCGAGCGTTTTAAGCTCAACGACGTTGAAGATGTTCTGCCGGAGTCATTACCGCTCGGCATTCGCCAGCGGCTTTCGCTGGCGGTGGCGGTGATTCATCGCCCGGAGATGTTAATCCTCGATGAGCCTACTTCTGGTGTCGATCCGGTGGCGAGGGATATGTTCTGGCAGTTGATGGTCGATCTCTCGCGTCAGGACAAAGTGACTATCTTCATCTCCACCCACTTTATGAACGAAGCGGAACGTTGCGACCGTATCTCACTGATGCACGCCGGAAAAGTGCTCGCCAGCGGTACACCGCAGGAGTTGGTTGAGAAACGCGGAGCCGCCAGTCTGGAAGAGGCATTTATCGCCTATTTGCAGGAAGCGGCAGGGCAGAGCAGCGAAGCCGAAGCGCCGCCCGTGGTACACGACGCCACCCACGCGCCGCGTCAGGGATTTAGTCTGCGCCGTCTGTTTAGCTACAGCCGTCGCGAAGCACTGGAACTGCGACGCGATCCGGTACGTTCGACGCTGGCGCTGATGGGAACGGTGATCCTGATGCTGATAATGGGTTACGGCATCAGTATGGATGTGGAAAACCTGCGCTTTGCGGTGCTTGACCGCGACCAGACCGTCAGTAGCCAGGCGTGGACGCTCAATCTCTCCGGTTCCCGTTACTTTATCGAACAACCACCGCTCACCAGTTATGACGAACTGGATCGCCGGATGCGTGCGGGCGATATCACGGTGGCGATTGAGATCCCACCCAATTTCGGGCGCGATATCGCGCGTGGTACGCCTGTGGAACTCGGTGTCTGGATCGACGGTGCGATGCCCAGTCGTGCCGAAACGGTAAAAGGTTACGTGCAGGCTATGCACCAGAGCTGGCTACAGGATGTGGCGAGCCGACAATCCACACCCTCCAGCCAAAGCGGGCTGATGAACATTGAGACGCGCTATCGCTATAACCCGGACGTAAAAAGCCTGCCAGCGATTGTTCCGGCGGTGATCCCGCTTCTGCTGATGATGATCCCGTCAATGCTAAGCGCCCTTAGCGTGGTGCGGGAAAAAGAGTTGGGGTCGATTATCAACCTTTACGTGACTCCCACCACCCGTAGCGAATTTTTGCTTGGCAAACAGCTACCGTACATCGCGCTGGGGATGCTGAACTTTTTCCTGCTCTGCGGCCTGTCGGTGTTTGTGTTTGGCGTACCGCATAAAGGCAGTTTCCTGACGCTCACCCTGGCGGCGCTGCTGTATATCATCATCGCCACCGGAATGGGGCTGCTGATCTCCACCTTTATGAAAAGCCAGATTGCCGCTATTTTCGGTACGGCGATTATCACGTTGATCCCGGCGACACAGTTTTCCGGGATGATTGATCCGGTAGCTTCGCTGGAAGGTCCAGGACGCTGGATCGGCGAGGTTTACCCGACCAGTCATTTTCTGACTATTGCCCGCGGGACGTTCTCGAAGGCGCTGGATTTGACTGATTTGTGGCAACTTTTTATCCCGTTGCTGATAGCCATCCCGCTGGTGATGGGCTTAAGCATCCTGCTGCTGAAAAAACAGGAGGGATGATGCGCCATTTACGCAATATTTTTAATCTGGGTATCAAAGAGTTGCGCAGTTTGCTCGGTGATAAAGCGATGCTGACGCTGATTGTCTTCTCGTTTACGGTGTCGGTGTATTCGTCAGCGACCGTTACGCCAGGATCGTTGAACCTCGCGCCGATCGCCATTGCCGATATGGATCAATCGCAGTTATCGAACAGGATCGTTAACAGCTTCTATCGCCCGTGGTTTTTGCCACCGGAGATGATCACCGCCGATGAGATGGATGCCGGGCTGGACGCCGGACGCTATACCTTCGCGATAAATATTCCGCCTAATTTTCAGCGTGATGTCCTCGCCGGACGCCAGCCAGATATTCAGGTGAACGTCGATGCCACGCGCATGAGCCAGGCATTTACCGGCAATGGGTATATCCAGAATATTATCAACGGTGAAGTGAACAGCTTTGTCGCGCGCTACCGTGATAATAGCGAACCGTTGGTATCGCTGGAAACCCGGATGCGCTTTAACCCGAACCTCGATCCCGCGTGGTTTGGCGGGGTGATGGCGATCATCAACAACATTACTATGCTGGCGATTGTATTGACCGGATCGGCGCTGATCCGCGAGCGTGAACACGGCACGGTGGAACACTTACTGGTGATGCCGATAACGCCGTTTGAGATCATGATGGCGAAGATCTGGTCGATGGGGCTGGTGGTGCTGGTGGTATCGGGATTATCGCTGGTGCTGATGGTAAAAGGCGTGCTGGGCGTACCGATTGAAGGCTCGATCCCGCTGTTTATGCTGGGCGTGGCGCTCAGTCTGTTTGCCACCACGTCAATCGGCATTTTTATGGGGACGATAGCGCGTTCAATGCCGCAACTGGGGCTGCTGGTGATTCTGGTGCTGCTGCCGCTGCAAATGCTTTCCGGTGGATCCACGCCGCGCGAAAGTATGCCGCAGATGGTGCAGGACATTATGCTGACCATGCCGACGACACACTTTGTTAGCCTCGCGCAGGCCATCCTCTACCGGGGTGCCGGATTCGAAATCGTCTGGCCGCAGTTCCTGACGCTGATGGCAATTGGCGGCGCGTTTTTCACCATCGCACTGCTGCGATTTAGGAAGACGATTGGGACAATGGCGTAATTACAGTTGCCCGATGCGTAAGCTTATAGGGTCTACGCATTGGTGCAATTTATTGAATTTTAGTTTTTTTTAGGCCGGATAAGGCGTTTATGAACTGACCACCAAAACCTGGACAGTTTCAGTTAACCGGCTTTTTGATACTCAGTCCGGTATTCAGGGCAAGATTACGAAAGCCTGCTCCCCGCAAGGACTGACGCGAGAAATGACATGAATCGCTCCCCTGCGGCGACTCTTGTCATAAGAGTGCCGGAGCGTTTTTCCATCAATTACAATGACGTCTTTATCATCTGAAGAATGGCAGTCACGCATCCAGTTAATAAAGCACTCGTGAAATTTTTCAGGACTGATACAGGATACAACTCTGGCAATGGTATCGTGAACAGGAATACCATTTTCAAAATCACCATATTGCTTCAAAAAATCGAGATGAGTTTCCCCAAAATCCTCTATATCTTCCCAACCTTCTGCACCAGAAATAACGGCACAAATAGTCAAAAGTAGAATATCTGACAATTTATGCTCCACTTTCCAGGCTTGTCTGTAATCGGGGATAATAGAAATATGTTCCATCAATTTTTTAAGTTTCATTTTGTTCTCCTTAATTATGTAAGGAGTATTTGATCATGTATAAGCAATGGAAAACAGCTTTAGGTAATAAGGAATATCTCAATTATTGAATATTTAGTGCGAATTATTTAGTACAAAAAAGCAGCGTTGCGTGATCTTTCCCTGCCCTTTATTCATAAACACATGGATATGGTGATCAACGGTGGTCTGATGGAGGCGCAGAGCCTGAGTAATCATGACTGAATTTCAGCCTTCAGAAGCCAGAAAAATGGCTTTAATACAATCGCAGCCCCGCTTTTCACAACATTATGCTTATAATATGAAAAATATCTTGCCTTGCATCTTTGTGCCTACGGCATTGGATGATCTTTCCCTAACCTTATAGTTTCTTTTAGCCTTTCAAGCCTTAGCAATTCAACCTCGGCTTTAATATAGCCATGTGAGGCAGCCATTTTCAGCCAATTAATTGCATTATCTAAATTATAATATTTTAAATAGGAATCATCCTCCTCTGAGGATAGAATCATAGCATAATTATATTGCGCTATGATATTTCCTTGAGATGCAGACCTTGCCAGATATTTAATTTGCTTGGGTATATTAAAGCAAACATATGTATAATATTGATGTAATCGATATGACGCATCACCATCCCCGCCCTCAGATTTAATATCAAGTTCATATCTTTGATTTTCACTTAAATTAAACGATTCAGATGTTGAGCTTATTTCAATGTTATGGAGCTTAATAGGGGGGGGATTTCACCTCCATATGAACAACAAGAGAAAAAGAAAACATTTGCAATCAGAATAAATAAAAAGCACTTCATGTTGCCACCTTTGTTATTTTATATCACTTGGTCTCATAACTTTGCCAGGAGTGGAAGAAATGGGTTGACCTGAAGGTCCAAACGTTATCCAGCGGCCCATATTATTACCAGTTATGACATTATTACTTGTGTCAATTGCCGAGATATTATCCGTAAGTCCTGTTTGGATCGTATTAAAAAGAGGAGTATTATTATCCCACGCCATCCATACTTGCCATTGTGTATCAGCTCCAGTGACATTTGCATGAAGTGCTCTGGCTAACTTGCTGGCAAAAGATTTATCTCCCTCTCTGGCTGTACCACATGAGAATAATCAAACAGACATTCCCTTTTTATAGCGTGGATTAGCTCTGATTCTCTTGGCTAATCCCTCAGCAGTTTCATAGTTTCCATTTTCATCTGTAATAAAACCAGGATATCCATGTCCTCCAATAGTAAAAACGCCAGGAATATTTATTTTATCTGTTGCAGCATGCAGTGATACATTTCTGCGTATCCCCTCATCATAGAAATTCATATCAGCTAATCCAAAAGGGTCTATATACTGAACCGGATTCAACGGATACTCATAAAAATTCCATCCCCCCTTCAGCCCAATCGAATCCTGAGTGATATACCTCCCCTGCAGCGGATCATAATAGCGGTGGCGGTTGTAATACAGGCCGGACTCCTCATCATACTGCTGACCCGGCAGGCGGATGAGTTGCTGCAGCTGTTGCGGGTTCTCTTCATTCAGCAGGTTGCCCCATTCATCGTATTCTGCGCACCATTCTGTTGCCCCTTCCGTGCTGATAAGCACCAGCGGCAGGCCGCGATGGTCGCAGTGGTACAGGTGGATTTTTCGCGCCGGCGTGTACACCGGGTCCATCTGGTTTTGCATCTGCTTCACCGTCAGGCCGCACGATGCCAGCCAGCGGCGGCTTTCCTCACTCACCCGGTCAGCCAGGATTTCACTTTCCAGCCGGTCGAGCATCTGCACCGTGCCGGCGGGAATCCCCCACTGTGCATAGGCAACTCACGCTATGAACGCTTCAGCTTATCAATAGCGGAAGTTATAATTTCATTGTCATCAAACTTGTACAACATAGTATCTAAAACAGGAAGTAGCGTTTTATCACCTAATTCACCCGCAGCTTCAATGATATCATCATAAACAGTATTTTTTTTTAACTCATCGCATAAAACAGATAAAACCCTTTTATCTTTTCTGTAGGAAAGTCCGATTATTGCTTCAATACGGACTTCCTCATTTTTATCCTGAAGCATCTCCACAAAACAATCCCTAATATCACTATTATCATATTTATTGATATTTATTGCAAATGCGGCCCAGTTTCTGACATCTCCATTTGGATCTTTTAACAGATTAATCAATAGTGGAATTGTTGCTTTATCATTGATAACAGAAATAGCAAATGCTGTAGCACGTCTGACATTAGTCGATTTATCAAAAGCAGTAATTTGAGATTGTTCTACTATTTTAGGTGAATAAATTGGGTTTTTCTTGCATCGCTGAGCCGTTGACTCGATTGCCGTAGCTCGAACGCAAGCGCTCTTATCATTCAATGCCATATTGTTCAAAATATTAAACACATTATCTTTGCATTTTTTGCAAATTTTTATTTGCCCGAGTATAAATGCTCCGATATCTCTACGGATATAATTTTTATCAGAGCAGAACTCAATTGCCAATCTAACAGCGTCTTGACCACCTCTTAACTGTAATACTCTGGCAGATGAAATCCTTTTCAAGGAATTGTGATCATCAAGTAAGCGAAATAATTCATCATCATTTAGTTTCTTACATTGATTATATAAACCATACTCTTTACTTGCCTTTCTTTTCTGGTATGTATTTGACATTGCAGGAACCTCCATAAAGACTATCTTTTTCTATCGTTTGACTGTCTGGAGTCCTCCACCTACTCTGCCATCAGCACACACGATGTTTGTTTATCCTTACATACTTATTTTCCGTGGCCAAAATTTAGAATTCTCCCGTCATTTTTGCCTATTTCTATAATAAAAACCCTACCAGCAATTTGGTCTGATTCAATGGTGCCTTCAACAATCCAACTTGTTGGTAATTCCATGATTTTGTATGGTTTTTCTTCTTCTGCGGCATCATGCCCATAACGATTTTTAACATACATCTCAGCTAATTCCAATGCTATAGCTTTATTTTTTACCAAATTTCTAACGGTGTATTTCCCCTCACATTCATACTTGCGCATTATAATAATATTATTACACTGCGCCCATGTGTTGTATGTAAAAACAAAGATACAATCACATAGGTTCTGAATAATATTTTCTTATACGTTGTCATGTATTTTGCAAACATTAGACAATCCTTTTCCATTTATTATATCTTTCCCATGATTATCTATTGCTTTAAAATTTTCACCTATTGACCTTGAATTACTACAATCACTTCCAGTGAAATCTGAGTTATTCAGAATAGCATTCATCAGAGCCGCATTGTGAAAGACAGCATTTCTAGTTGATGTATGTTGAATCATTACATTTCTTAAATGAGTTTTTTCAAATTTCGCCCCATCAAGACAATAACCATTGAGGGTGGCACGATGTAGATTCATCCCGCTAAAATCATATCCAGCAAGAGTGGTACTATCTATCTCAAGAAATTTATTGGTTATTAAAAATGCGATTCTTATCATCTGTTCCTCCAATCATCTAACTCCTGAAAAATTTGAAAACCAGAACCTCGCTTAGGCCTGTGTCCATACTACGTGGGTAGGATTATTCTGCGTACTACGCTGTTGTCCCTTACGTGCTGATAAGGGCTGGCAGGTTTCCGGCTTGCTTCGTTGAGTTCACTACGCTAAAGCTCCGTGTCCACATAACCCAGCTCGGAGGCATGACCTTCTCTGGTTCGTTCCATCTAAAATGTCTATAACTGACATGGTTATTCAATTATTTTTTCTTTGAGTTTATTCTCAATCTAGCGGTCTTTATACCTGATGAGAATTTGACATTCACCAATATTATCAATGTCACCAACATTTGTGTTTCGAATTTGACCAACAGCAACTATAGTTGATTCAAAACATTCAACATTGACTTTATCTGTTATTATTGAAACTATATAATCATCTGGAATGGAGCCATTAGGTATTATATTAAAGAAAGTAACATCGGTAAATACTAAATAACCATTTTCTAAGTCTTCATTATTATAAAAATTCCATTCTGTTGTACCATAGGCTATCCTTGAGATTAAATTCACCTGAATTCTAATTTGTTTGCTCCATAAATCAAATTCAATTTTTTTATTGGTCGATCACCAAGATATATTCTATCAAACATATTACCCTCTATTCTAAAAATACTCAGGCATTCCACACATTATATCAGCCTCATCTTGACTGCTTCCCGTTTCCCGATACGGCGGTGCGGGGAGTCATAAAGGTAAGAAATTTCCAGCAGTACGGCGTCCTATTGTTCACGGCGGTAATGCACCAGCCAGTATTGGCTATCGTAGTGATAACCGTGTAATCTGCCGCCGCATCGCGTATCTAATGTTCATTCTTTTCCATAAACCGTCCGTACACATTGTGATAGTAAAAATACAATACATCTTCGCTGATGCGGTTATTCTGCTGCATGTGGGAAGCGCCGAATACTGCTCCCGGTATGGCCAGTAATTACTATTTAGTACGACGTTAGGGGGAGTCACTTAATCTCACAGATACTTCAAGTAACAGATGAAAATCGCTCCTGAAATGAAAAAGAAATTTTTTTGAATGTGTTCCTGTCAAATCAAGTGGTTTTTTCGTCGATATGTAGAGTCATATTGTACACAAAATAGTTATGAAACACACCTTGGTAAAATATTTGAATCGTCTGAACAGTGGATTATTTTGTGTATTACATCCAACGCTTGCCCATCTTTTTTCGCTATTAGTATTGTAAAATTTCCTCCTAACGTCTTCGGTTGTTTTCCCTCGATTTTCCAACAATTATTGTCATCTGTAATACTATATGGTTTCTGAAATTCTGCTTTTTCTTTCCCGTATATATATTTAATATAAACATATGATAATTCCAAAGCCATTTCACGACTATTTACTAAAATTTCCACTGAATTTTCTTTTCCAAATACTGAGTGTGATATTGTAAACAATATCATAATAAGTAATATTAGTGAGTTTCTCATGCTCTACACCTATCGAATCTCAAAAGTTGTGGGTAAAACATTACATTCAGAATATATGATATTCTTACCATCGGAATCCATTTTTCCAAATCGACCTTCTGGTGTTCCTGGATACCCATTAAGAACATATTTTTTCGAATAGTTAATTTATTTTCTCAGGAAGAGATTTTATTTTTCTTCACTACGAAGCAGTTCATGCTGTACTTTTGTTAAACATTCGTAAGACTCATCTTTGTTCGGGAGATGTGCTGTCATTCGAGCATAAGTTGGCTTCTCATCTTTAAAATATTTAACCATGATTGAATTATCAAGGACTGCCAACAACTGAGCTGGATCACTGCTCTTTTTTTGATAGATACCCGCTCTTATATAACTTCTAAACCGATCGCCGAGAAACGCCGTTTTTTCTGCTGTATTTAGCAACTCCTGCAACGTTCCTTTGGTTGCATGATTTTCATTAAGGCGTAGTGATCCGACGCGAATTAAGAGTCTCGCCCCGCTTGGTGTGAATTTGTTATTTTTACATATACCAAGTTCTGTTTGCCAATAATACTCACCTATGTCCTCATTCTGATACCATCTCCACATGGTTTTATTATTTAAGACAGGAAACGCGGAAAAAATAGTACCCTTAGTGAAAATGGTAAAGCAATCTTGATCTTTAGCTTGTGTTTCGCAATTAGCTATAACACCAAAACTAACGAATATCATCAGCAAAAAGAACAAAGCTCTTTTCATTTTCTTATTCCTCTCGATGTTCTCTGTTTCATTTTAGCTAAAATTTCACCCAAATCATCTATCCCTGCTGTTGCTGGCCCATCGGGTTTATTAATGTCTGGGAATAAATAGGGTTCTGCACAAGTATATCCTGGTGGTAATTGAGTTGTTGGCCAAGTTGTCTGTGGCAGGTAATCACTTGCTGTCTTTGTCTCCATCCCTGGATACTGGGGATCATCCTGCGGCGTACAAGTCAGATTGGGTTTTACCCACTTCCTGCAATACAGTGTGTAATCGTAAGGACTTAATGCTCTGAAGAATGTTTTGAAAACATTAGGCGCACTACTGGCCTGGTCAATAGGATATGGCAGTCTTAATTGTTTCGCTATGTCTGGCAACTTACTTGGATCGGGCGTAGGCGGTTTGTTGGGTCTCGCTCCATATCCGCCATTATTTAAGTGTCCATATTTAGATGCCAGTCCCATTGAATCTATATACTGAACCGGATTTAACGGATACTGATAAAAATTCCATCCCCCCTTCAGTCCAATCGGATCCTGAGTGATATACCGCCCCTGCAGCGGGTCATAATAGCGGTGGCGGTTGTAATACAGGCCTGACTCCTCATCATACTGCTGACCCGGCAGGCGGATGAGCTGCTGCAGCTGGTGCGGGTTATCCTCACTCAGCTGGTTACCCCATTCATCGTATTCTGCGTACCATTCTGTTGCCCCTTCCGTGCTGACAAGCGCCAGCGGCAGGCCGCGATGGTCGCAGTGGTACAGGTGGATTTTTCGCGCCGGCGTGTACACCGGGTCCATCTGGTTTTGCATCTGCTCCACCGTCAGGCCGCACGATGCCAGCCAGCGGCGGCTTTCCTCACTCACCCGGTCAGCCAGGGTTTCACTTTCCAGCCGGTCGAGCATCTGCACCAGCACCGGCGGGAACACCACACTGCCACCGTCTTCGCCGCCGGACTGCTGAAGCGCATCCGCCAGGCTGCGGCGCTGCGTTTTCGCCAGCTCACCGGTGGCGGTTTCGACCCTGATGAGTGGCGTGAAGCTCCCCGGCTGATAAACCGTCTGGATGCGGGTTCTGTCGTTCTGTATCGTGGTCAGCCGGTCGCCGTCCCAGCCGTACCAGGTCACTTCCGGTTTCCGTGACAGCGACATCCAGCCCGTCAGGTCCCGTTCACGCCGCCACACCCGTTTTGCCACCCTGCGGCCCAGCGGGTCGTAAAGATAGCGACTTTCGACCAGCGGCTCTGCATATTGTGTCCGCGTGTAGTGCACCAGCCGGTGCTGACTGTCGTAATGGTACCGGTGAGTCCGCTCATCATCCGTGCGGATAACCCCTTCCGGGATGAGGTCGGTTTTCTCCGTCAGTCTGCCGTGACGGTCATACCGGTAAAGATAGTGCGCGTCACGGGCGATACGGTTATCCGGCCACATGCTGAGGGTGATGTCCGGGTGCAGCTCCGGGTCGGGCAGGCGGTTGCCTGCCGGGTCCGTGGCATACGGGATGCGGATATCCAGATTTGAGGTGGTGGTGTGGACGCCGGTCAGCCTGCCGGAGTCGCTGTAGCTGTAACTCCGGGTCTGTCGCGGGCTGCTGATGCGGATGAGTTCGCCGTTGTCGTTCCAGGTGTAATCGCGGTCATACTGCAGGCTGTTCAGGTGCTGGCTCTGTAACTGCCCGGCAGAGGTATAAGCGGTGGTGAGTTCATAACGGCCGAAGCTGCGCAGCGTTTCCCGGTGCAGGCGGTCGCGGGTGAAATCCACCAGCGGTGTGTCGCCGAGTTTCATGCCTGCCAGCCAGCCGCTGCCGTAAGTCAGCCATTCCACGGCGGGCAGGCTGTCCGGTATACAGCGGTTCGCCAGTCCCTGCGCGTTGTAAGCGTGTCTGGTTTCATGCTGCCAGAGCAGGCTTCCGTCTGCGGGTGATGCACCGTCTGGCGCTCACCGGTCAGGCGGCCTTTCTCATCATACCCGTAATGCACCGTCACCCGGTGGCCTTCGCTGAGATGGCTGATTTGTGTCAGCCAGCCGCGTTCGTCGTACCGCCACTGTTCTGCGGTTTCACCATTCACCGTTCGCTGTGTGATGCGGTCTGCTTCGTCATAGTGCCAGTGGGTGACCAGCCCCTCATCCTCGCTGCGGATAAGTTTGCCGGTCAGGTCGTGGTGATAACGCTGTGTGCGGCCGTCAAAGCCGGT
>NZ_JBJQMA010000024.1:0-85908 GCF_046486065.1 Escherichia sp. WS547
ACCGGCTTTGACGGCCGCACACAGCGTTATCACCACGACCTGACCGGCAAACTTATCCGCAGCGAGGATGAGGGGCTGGTCACCCACTGGCACTATGACGAAGCAGACCGCCTCACTCACCGCACCGTGAAGGGTGAACCGGCAGAGCAGTGGCAGTACGACGAACGCGGCTGGCTGACAGGCATCAGCCATCTCAGCGAAGGCCACCGGGTGACGGTGCATTACGGGTATGATGAGAAAGGCCGCCTGACCGGTGAGCGCCAGACGGTGCATCATCCGGAGACGGAAGCACTGCTCTGGCAGCATGAAACCAGACACGCTTACAACGCGCAGGGACTGGCGAACCGCTGTATACCGGACAGCCTGCCCGCCGTGGAATGGCTGACCTACGGCAGCGGCTGGCTGTCAGGCATGAAACTCGGCGACACACCGCTGGTGGAGTACACCCGCGACCGCCTGCACCGGGAAACGCTGCGCAGCTTCGGCCGTTATGAACTCACCACCGCTTACACCTCTGCCGGGCAGTTACAGAGCCAGCACCTGAACAGCCTGCAGTATGACCGCGATTACACCTGGAACGACAACGGCGAACTCATCCGCATCAGCAGCCCGCGCCAGACCCGGAGTTACAGCTACAGCGACACCGGCAGGCTGACCGGCGTCCACACCACGGCAGCGAACCTGGATATCCGCATCCCGTATGCCACGGACCCGGCAGGCAACCGCCTGCCCGACCCGGAGCTGCACCCGGACAGCACCCTCAGCATGTGGCCGGATAACCGTATCGCCCGTGACGCGCACTATCTTTACCGGTATGACCGTCACGGCAGGCTGACAGAGAAAACCGACCTCATCCCGGAAGGGGTTATCCGCACGGATGATGAGCGGACTCACCGGTATCATTACGACAGCCGGCACCGGCTGGTGCACTACACGCGGACACAATATGCAGAGCCGCTGGTCGAAAGTCGCTATCTTTACGACCCGCTGGGCCGCAGGGTGGCAAAACGGGTATGGCGGCGTGAACGGGACCTGACGGGCTGGATGTCGCTGTCACGGAAACCGGAAGTGACCTGGTACGGCTGGGACGGCGACCGGCTGACCACAATACAGAACGACAGAACCCGCATCCAGACGGTTTATCAGCCGGGGAGCTTCACGCCACTCATCAGAGTTGAAACCGCCACCGGTGAGCTGGCGAAAACGCAGCGCCGCAGCCTGGCGGATGCCCTTCAGCAGTCCGGCGGCGAAGACGGTGGCAGTGTGGTGTTCCCGCCGGTGCTGGTGCAGATGCTCGACCGGCTGGAAAGTGAAATCCTTACTGACCGGGTGAGCGAGGAAAGCCGCCGCTGGCTGGCATCGTGCGGCCTGACGGTGGAGCAGATGCAAAACCAGATGGACCCGGTGTACACGCCGGCGCGAAAAATCCACCTGTACCACTGCGACCATCGCGGCCTGCCGCTGGCGCTTGTCAGCACGGAAGGGACAACAGCGTGGTACGCAGAATACGATGAATGGGGTAACCAGCTGAATGAAGAGAACCCGCATCAGCTGCAGCAGCTCATCCGCCTGCCGGGTCAGCAGTATGATGAGGAGTCCGGCCTGTATTACAACCGCCACCGCTATTATGACCCGCTGAAGGGGCGGTATATCACTCAGGATCCGATTGGACTGAAGGGGGGATGGAATTTTTATCAGTATCCGTTAAATCCGATCTCAGAGATAGACCCACAAGGGTTAAATCCGTTAATTCTTAGTGTTGTAGCACTGATGAGTTGCGGTTTGTTTTCATCAGGTGGTGTTATCCAAAGTGGGCAACAACGCAGAGATCAATATGGCCGTAAAGTTAATCCAGAAGCCGACAAATTAACAGATGAACATAAGTCAGGTGTAAATCCTGGTGGTAACTGTAGTCCCCAGAACCTGAGTGACTTACAAAATGAAAAAAACAGATTATGTAACCAGTCTAGAGCTTGCGCTCCTCAGATGCTGAGAAAAGAAATATTGAGACGGTACGAGATAAATTTGGCGTGCGCTTCGGTCAGAAAGCAGATTAATAATCAGTGCTTTGGTGGTGGAGATAAGGCCCATATGGAAGAAGAGAATAAAGCATATAAAACAGCAGCTGATTGCAGTGGCTTAATAAAATGAAAAAAATAATTTTCTCTAACGAGAGTGCAGTCTATGATGAACTTATGATTCATTTCCCATGCCAGCCATTACCTCATATTTCAAATGATATTACAGGGCTGGAGGAACTGGATATTGTATATAATTTTTTCCAAAAGAAACAATGGAATGAAATAGCCAACAATTTTAAAATAAAGGATGACTCTTATGCTTTAGAGTTAGGAATTACATTCCTCCCTGAGAAAGTATTCTGCTATTACATCCCTCTGTATATTTATGCCTCGTTGTTTAATAAGAATGATTTTTGGGTTTTTGAATCCGATTTTATTCAACAATATTTATGTCCTGAGTATCGGGATCACGATGATTTTTTGAATTTTGTTTTTAATTTTTCAGATATACAACTATCTATTATTGCACAGTTTATGTCTTATGAATCAGACGCTGGATTCTTTTATGCAAGTAAAGCTTGTATGGATTTTTGGGAAGATTATTCACCTCTATTACATAAGAAAATTTAATCGTAAAAGGTATAAATGGTTTAATAAAAAACTTGTCTACTCGTTGGAGTAGATGAAAAATAAGATGACGTTGGCATATAGATCACTGCGAATAATCCACCTCTACCACTGCGACTATCGCGGCCTGCCGCTGACGCTTATCAGCCCTGACGGGGCAACAGAATGGTGCGCAGAATATGATGAATGGGGCAACCTGCTGACTGAAGAGAACCCGCAGCACCTGCAGCAGCTTATCCGTCTGCCGGGGCAGCAGTATGATGAGGAGTCCGGCCTGTATTACAACCGCCACCGCTATTATGACCCGCTGCAGGGGCGGTATATCACTCAGGATCCGATTGGGCTGGAAGGCGGGTGGAATCAGTATGTATATGCTTCCATACATCCAACCTATTCTATTGATCCGCTGGGCTTAATTGATAAACCTGCTCCAGTATTCAATCGAGAACTAAATTCAGATGCGTATTATCTTGCCGTAAATAATTGCTATTCATATGCTCTAAATAGGTATGGAAATCCTGGGAGTAGGATTTTTGGCGGCGGAGGATTACAACCTGGAGAATTATCTGGAAAAGAGTTTTCTAAACTCACTTGTAGTAGTATTTTTGAAGCGTCAAAAAATGATGGTGCCAAGGACAGGGAAAGATCATCAGAAGTACACTTTTTGTACTAAATAATTCGCATTTTATGTTTAAAAATTGAGATATTCCTCATTACCTGAAGCTGTTTTTTATTGCTTATACATGATCAAATACTCCTTACATAATTAAGGAGAACAAAATGGAACTTAAAAAATTGATGGAACATATTTCTATTATCCCCGATTACAGACAAGCCTGGAAAGTGGAACATAAATTGTCGGATATTCTACTGTTGACTATTTGTGCCGTTATTTCTGGTGCAGAAGGCTGGGAAGATATAGAGGATTTTGGGGAAACACATCTCGATTTTTTGAAGCAATATGGTGATTTTGAAAATGGTATTCCTGTTCACGATACCATTGCCAGAGTTGTATCCTGTATCAGTCCTGCAAAATTTCACGAGTGCTTTATTAACTGGATGCGTGACTGCCATTCTTCAGATGATAAAGGCGTCATTGCAATTGATGGAAAAACGCTCCGGCACTCTTATGACTAGAGTCGCCGCAGGGGAGCGATTCATGTCATTAGTTCGTTCTCAACAATGCACAGTCTGGTCATCGGACAGATCAGGACGGATGAGAAATCCAATGAAATTACAGCTATCCCTGAACTTCTTAACATGTTGGATATTAAAGGAAAAATTATCACAACTGATGCGATGGGTTGCCAGAAAGATATCGCAGAGAAGATACAAAAACAGGGCGGTGATTATTTATTCGCTGTAAAAGGAAACCAGGGGCGGCTAAATAAAGCCTTTGAGGAAAAGTTTCCGCTGAAAGAATTAAATAATCCAGAGCATGGCAGTTACGCAATGAGTGAAAAGAGTCACGGCAGAGAAGAAATCCGTCTTCACATTGTTTGCGATGTCCCTGATGAACTTATTGATTTCACGTTTGAATGGAAAGGGCAGCCATGGACAGAAACTACCTGACGTCAGTCCTTGCGGGGAGCGGGCTTTCGTAATCTTGCCCTGCTACAACAGGATTAACTTCACAAATATCATTTCCCAACGTCTACACTTACTCCTGTAAACCGTTCAGGAGCAGTAATGAATCAGCAACGATTTGATGACAGCACCCTAATCCGTATCTTCGCCCTTCATGAGTTACATCGACTGAAAGAACATGGCTTAACGCGCGGGGCACTCAACGATTATCACAGCCGCTATAAACTCGTCTTTCTGGCCCATTCCCAGCCCGAGTACCGCAAACTTGGCCCGTTTGTGGCTGATATTCACCAGTGGCAAAATCTGGATGACTATTACAACCAGTACCGCCAACGCGTAATTGTTTTGCTTTCTCACCCTGCCAACCGGCGTGATCATACTAACGTTTTGATGCACGTTCAGGGATATTTTCGCCCACATATTGATTCCACAGAACGCCAGCAGCTGGCGGCGCTTATCGACAGTTATCGCCGTGGCGAGCAACCGCTTCTTGCGCCGCTGATGCGTATCAAACACTATATGGCGTTTTATCCTGACGCCTGGCTTTCAGAGCAGCGTTATTTCGAACTTTGGCCGCGTGTGATTAACTTGCGCCATGCAGGAGTTTTATGACTACCCATCTGGTCTGGTTTCGCCAGGATTTACGTCTGCACGATAATTTCGCACTGGCTGCCGCTTGCCGCTATTCGTCTGCACGCGTGCTGGCGTTGTATATCGCTACACCACGCCAGTGGGCGGCGCATAATATGTCGCCGCGTCAGGCTGAATTTATCAATGCACAACTGAACGGGCTACAAATCGCGCTGGCGGAAAAAGGCATTCCTTTGCTGTTTCATGAAGTGGATGACTTTGCCGCCAGCGTCGAAATAGTTGAACAGGTGTGCGCGGAAAATCGTGTTACCCATCTGTTTTATAACTATCAGTATGAGGTGAATGAGCGGGCGCGGGATGTGCAGGTTGAGAGAACGCTGCGTAACGTGGTGTGTGAAGGATTTGATGACAGCGTGATCCTGCCGCCTGGCGCGGTGATGACTGGCAATCATGAGATGTACAAAGTCTTTACGCCTTTTCAAAATGCCTGGCTGAAACGGCTGCGAGAAGGGATGCCGGAGTGCGTCGCTGCGCCAAAAGTACGTAGTAGCGGAATGATAGAACCCGCGCCATCCATTACGCTGAATTATCCTCGTCAGCCTTTCGATACTGCGCATTTCCCGGTGGAAGAAAAAGCGGCGATTGCGCAATTACGCCAGTTTTGCCAGAACGGTGCCGGAGAGTATGAGCAACAAAGAGATTTTCCGGCTGTTGAAGGTACCAGCCGTTTGTCCGCCAGCCTGGCAACGGGCGGGTTATCGCCTCGCCAGTGTCTGCATCGCCTGTTGGCGGAACAGCCGCAGGCGCTGGACGGTGGGGCCGGTAGTGTCTGGCTTAGTGAGCTGATCTGGCGCGAGTTCTACCGTCATCTGATGACGTATTACCCCTCGTTGTGTAAACATTGTCCGTTTATTGCCTGGACGGATCGTGTGCAGTGGCAGAGCAATCCCGCACATTTACAGGCCTGGCAGGAAGGCAAAACGGGATACCCGATTGTCGATGCTGCCATGCGTCAGCTTAACAGCACTGGCTGGATGCATAACAGGCTACGGATGATTACAGCCAGTTTTCTGGTGAAAGATTTGTTGATCGACTGGCGCGAAGGCGAGCGATATTTCATGTCGCAGCTGATTGATGGTGATTTGGCAGCTAATAACGGTGGCTGGCAGTGGGCCGCTTCAACCGGAACCGATGCAGCGCCGTATTTTCGTATTTTTAACCCGACAACCCAGGGCGAGAAATTTGACCGCGAAGGCGAGTTTATCCGCCAGTGGCTACCGGAACTGCGCGATGTGCCAGGGAAAGTGGTGCATGAGCCGTGGAAGTGGGCGCAGAAAGCAGGTGTGACGCTGGATTATCCGCAACCGATAGTTGATCACAAAGAGGCAAGGCTGCGAACGCTGGCAGCGTACGAAGAAGCGAGGAAAGGAGCCTGATAAAACGCAGCGAGCGTTTTATCAGGCATCGGTGCTGGCCTGTTAAGACTCCAGCGCCAGCGCGCGGTTTCTGAATTTCAGCGCCTGATACAGCCAAATCATCAACACCACTCCTACACACGCCAGTGCGCCCCAGGTAATTTGATCAAATACTTCAATATATGCATTGATGGAATAGTTGATCGCCCCGGAAGCATCAAACGAAGCCTGCGATGTCTGATCGGCAATCACGCCAGCCAGATAGTTCGCAATCGCGCCGGAAAGCAGCATATAAATGCCAGTTAATACGCCAGTCACGCCAGGGATTTCAATGCGCGTAATCTGCGACATAGCAACCGGGTCGATAAACAGTTCCGCAAAGCCCATCACCGCCAGGCCTAATACCATTAGTGGCAGAGAAGAGTGACCATACATTGCGGACCAGCGGGCGCTTAAGGTCAGAATGCAGAATCCGGCGCTCATCAGGCCAAGGCCAAGAGCAAATTTTCCCCAGATGCGCACGGTACGATTACCTGCGACGCTCTCTTTAACCACCCACGCCAGGAACACTCCGCACAGCATAACTGCGAAGGCATTAATCGACTGGAACATAGCAGTCGGAACGGTATAACCAAACATATCGCGGTTAACGAAGCGGTCGATATAAAGGCTAATCGAGCTGCCGCCCTGTTGTGCGAAGGCCCAGAACAACATGCTGAAGAAGGTGAGGGTAACAATCAGCCCCAGCTCCTTACGCTGTTTCTGGTTTTCTGCTTTGCGATAAATTTTTGCTAATACACCCAGGCCAATAATAGTCGCGACAATCAAGGCGTATACCGACCACTCTTTCCAGAACAGTACGGTGATCAGCGCAGGCGTTGCCACCAGCAGAACCAGCAGCCATCCCCAGTTCGGCAGGAGAAAGTTTGTCGCACGCAGTACTTTTTTGTTAACGCCGCGGGTATGAGTGAAATGACGATTGCCACATAAGAAAATGACCAGACCCGCGATCATGCCAACCGCCGCCAGGCCAAAGCCCATCGCCCAACTGTACTCTTCCTGGGCGTAGCCACAGGCGATAGGTGCGATAATAGACCCCACGTTACCCGCCGCATACATCAGCGAGAAACCGCCATCACGACGCGGATCGGTTGGCTCATACAGCTCGCCGAGTAGGCAACTGACGTTGGATTTAAACAGACCATAGCCACAAACGATAATCGCCAGGGACAGATAGAGGAATGACGGATGTATCTCACTGGCACCCAGCACCACATGACCGATCGCCATCAATAACGCCCCCAGCATCACCGCCAGGCGATTGCCGAGAACTTTATCCGCCAAAAAGCCACCGAGGATTGGCGTGACATACACCAGCGAACAGTAGGCGCTAAATAACTCGTAGGCGTGAGTATCGTTGTATTTTAGTTGATTGGTGAGATAGAGAATCAGCAGGGCACGCATGCCGTAAAAGCTAAAATATTCCCAGATTTGCAGCGCAACGACATAGTAAATAGCGCGCGGCTGTGATGCGTGTTTATTCATAATAATTCCACAATTGACTGCAACGTCACGTAATAGTTGCGCGGCGTGCTTGTGTTTCCTTAAAGTTAAAACTTTGATACAGATCTGATTATTTATGCAATATGCTGTCTGATTGCATAAATATACATTAGCTGAAGCGTGATGATATAAACAATTTGCGTCTTTTGGCGTCGGGTTTGTTTCTTAATATGTCAAAAGATTGGCTATCGACGAACAGGCGAGGTAACGCTATGTTAACGGTGTAGCTATCAGAATACGGAAGGCGCGAAGATGAAAAACACCGAACTGGAACAACTGATTAACGAAAAACTGAACAGCGCGGCGATTAGTGATTACGCGCCGAATGGTTTGCAGGTGGAAGGCAAAGAGACGGTGCAAAAAATTGTTACCGGTGTCACTGCCAGCCAGGCTTTGCTCGATGAGGCAGTGCGTCTGGGCGCGGATGCGGTCATTGTGCATCATGGCTACTTCTGGAAAGGCGAATCTCCGGTCATTCGCGGAATGAAGCGTAACCGTTTAAAAACGTTGCTGGCAAATGATATCAACCTGTATGGCTGGCATTTGCCGCTTGACGCACATCCTGAGCTGGGCAATAACGCACAGCTGGCGGCGTTACTGGGGATCACGGTCATGGGCGAAATTGAGCCGTTGGTGCCGTGGGGCGAACTGACCATGCCTGTGCCGGGACTGGAGCTGGCTTCCTGGATTGAAGCGCGTCTGGGACGTAAGCCGTTATGGTGTGGCGATACCGGACCTGAGGTGGTCCAGCGCGTTGCCTGGTGCACGGGCGGCGGGCAGAGTTTTATCGATAGCGCCGCGCGTTTTGGCGTGGATGCTTTTATTACTGGCGAAGTTTCTGAACAGACCATTCATTCAGCCCGCGAGCAGGGATTGCATTTTTATGCTGCGGGTCACCATGCCACTGAACGCGGTGGTATTCGCGCATTGAGCGAGTGGCTGAATGAAAATACCGATCTTGATGTGACCTTTATTGATATTCCTAATCCTGCATAACGAATAATCAGAGGGATCGAAAGTGCAACGAGCGCGTTGTTATCTGATAGGTGAAACGGCGGTAGTGCTGGAGCTGGAACCGCCGGTGACGCTGGCTAGCCAGAAACGGATCTGGCGACTGGCACAGCGTCTGGTGGATATGCCGAATGTGGTTGAAGCCATTCCCGGCATGAACAATATCACGGTGATTTTGCGTAATCCTGAGTCGCTGGCGCTGGATGCCATAGAGCGTTTGCAACGCTGGTGGGAGGAGAGTGAGGCGCTGGAGCCGGAGTCTCGCTTTATTGAAATTCCGGTGGTTTACGGTGGCGCAGCCGGACCGGATTTGGCGGTGGTCGCGGCGCATTGTGGATTGAGCGAAAAACAGGTTGTTGAATTGCACTCCTCCGTGGAATACGTGGTCTGGTTTTTAGGTTTTCAACCGGGCTTCCCGTATCTCGGGAGTTTGCCGGAACAACTACATACGCCACGGCGCGCTGAACCGCGCTTGCTCGTTCCGGCAGGTTCTGTCGGGATCGGCGGGCCGCAGACTGGTATTTATCCGCTGGCAACGCCGGGTGGCTGGCAGTTGATTGGTCATACCTCACTCAGCCTGTTTGATCCGGCGCGTGACGAACCCATCTTATTACGACCGGGAGACAGCGTGCGCTTTGTACCGCAGAAGGAGGGAGTATGCTGAAGATTATTCGTGCGGGCATGTACACCACTGTGCAGGATGGCGGTCGTCACGGTTTTCGCCAGTCGGGTATCAGCCACTGCGGCGCACTGGATATGCCCGCGTTACGCATTGCTAACCTACTGGTGGGTAATGACGCCAATGCCCCCGCGCTGGAGATCACGCTCGGTCAGTTAACGGTTGAGTTCGAAACTGATGGGTGGTTTGCTCTGACGGGGGCCGGTTGCGAAGCGCGGCTGGATGATAACGCCGTCTGGACCGGCTGGCGATTGCCGATGAAAGCAGGCCAGCGTTTAACGCTTAAACGCCCGCAGCACGGGATGCGCAGTTATCTGGCGGTCGCGGGTGGTATTGATGTTCCGCCGGTAATGGGGTCATGCAGTACCGATCTCAAAGTGGGGATTGGTGGGCTGGAAGGCCGTTTACTGAAGGATGGTGACCGACTCCCGATGGGTAAATCGAAGCGTGATTTTATGGAAGCGCAGGGCGTTAAACAGTTGCTGTGGGGCAACCGCATTCGCGCCTTGCCGGGGCCGGAATATCATGAGTTCGATCGCGCCTCGCAGGATGCATTCTGGCGTTCGCCCTGGCAGCTTAGTCCGCAAAGTAACCGCATGGGCTATCGCTTACAGGGGCAAATTTTAAAACGCACCACCGATCGCGAACTGTTATCTCACGGTTTGTTGCCGGGTGTGGTGCAAGTGCCGCATAACGGCCAGCCGATTGTATTGATGAACGACGCACAGACCACCGGTGGTTATCCGCGTATTGCCTGTATCATTGAGGCTGATATGTACCATCTGGCGCAAATTCCGCTCGGTCAGCCGATTCATTTTGTCCAGTGTTCACTGGAAGAGGCACTGAAAGCACGGCAAGATCAGCAACGTTATTTCGAACAATTAGCGTGGCGGCTGCACAATGAAAATTGACCTGAACGCCGATCTGGGCGAAGGCTGCGCCAGCGACGCAGAGCTATTAACGCTGGTTTCCTCTGCCAATATTGCTTGTGGATTTCATGCAGGCAATGCGCAAACCATGCAGGCTTGCGTGCGTGAAGCAATAAAAAATGGTGTCGCGATTGGCGCTCACCCGAGTTTTCCCGACAGGGAAAATTTTGGTCGCAGCGCCATGCAGCTGCCGCCAGAAACCGTTTACGCCCAGACGCTGTATCAAATTGGCGCGCTGGCAGCGATTACCCGTGCGCAAGGCGGCGTAATGTGTCATGTCAAACCGCACGGCATGTTATACAACCAGGCGGCGAAAGAGGCACAACTGGCAGACGCCATCGCCAGAGCGGTATACGCTTGCGATCCGGCATTGATTCTCGTCGGGCTGGCAGGAAGCGAGCTGATTCGTGCAGGCAAGCAATATGGCCTGACAACGCGCGAGGAAGTGTTTGCCGATCGCGGTTATCAGGCAGACGGTTCGCTGGTGCCGCGAAGCCAGCCAGGCGCGTTGATTGAAAACGAAGAACAGGCGCTGGAGCAAACGTTGGAGATGGTGCAACACGGCAGAGTCAAAAGCATCACCGGCGAATGGGCAACGGTCACGGCGCAAACGGTCTGCCTGCATGGAGATGGCGAGCACGCACTGGCGTTCGCCCGCCGACTACGCTCTACATTTGCCGAAAAGGGGATTGTTGTCGCAGCATAACCCCGCTTAATAAAGAATGAAAAAAGGATATCACCATGCCTGAAGGCCCGGAGATCCGCCGTGCAGCGGATAACCTGGAGGCGGCGATCAAAGGCAAACCACTAACTGATGTCTGGTTTGCCTTCCCGCAGTTAAAATCTTATCAATCACGACTTATCGGTCAACACGTTACCCATGTGGAAACGCGTGGTAAGGCGTTGTTAACTCATTTTTCCAACGACTTAACGCTCTACAGCCATAATCAGCTTTACGGCGTCTGGCGCGTGGTTGAAACCGGCGAAGAGCCGCAGACCACGCGAGTATTGCGGGTAAAACTGCAAACGGCTGACAAAACCATTCTGCTTTATAGCGCCTCGGATATTGAGATGTTGACCCCGGAACAACTGACCACGCATCCGTTTTTACAACGCGTTGGTCCAGATGTGCTGGATCCGAATCTGACGCCAGAGGTGGTAAAGGAACGATTATTGTCGCCGCGCTTTCGTAACCGTCAGTTTGCTGGATTACTGCTCGATCAGGCGTTTCTGGCAGGACTTGGCAATTATTTGCGGGTGGAGATCCTCTGGCAGGTGGGGTTAACCGGCAATCATAAAGCGAAAGATCTCAGTGCGGCGCAACTGGATGCACTCGCAGACGCGTTACTGGATATTCCTCGACTTTCTTACGCTACGCGGGGGCAGGTGGATGAGAATAAACATCATGGGGCGTTGTTTCGCTTTAAGGTTTTTCATCGTGATGGCGAACCGTGTGAACGCTGTGGCAGCATCATTGAGAAAACCACGCTGTCATCTCGCCCGTTTTACTGGTGTCCGGGCTGCCAGCACTAGGCCGACCGTTTCGGCGCATAGGTTGAAATAAACCGCGCAATGGCTGGCCCCGTCAGCAAAATACTGAACAGGCGCAGGGTTTGCATCGCCATAATGAGCGCCATATCGGCATTGCTCCCTGCGGCGATGACCGCCACGGTATCAAGCCCGCCGGGGCTGGTGGCGAGGTAGGCAGTCATAAAATCAATGTGCATAAATCGGGTCAGTCCCCACGCCATACCCGCACAAATAGCCAGCAGAGCAAAAATCGACAGCAGGATTTGCGGTAGCGGGCGCAATGCCCGCAGTAAGATTTGTTTATCGAAACCAAGACCAATCCGCCAGCCAATTGCCATATACGCCATCGCCAGCAGCCATTCCGGTAGTTCGATGGTGATGAGCTGACCAGACTGGAGCACTGCGCCCGCCAGCATCGGGATGAGCATCGTGCCGGAAGGAAGACGTAGCAAGCATCCCGCCGTACCGGCAACGACTGCGAGCAAAATCGTAAGCAGGAGATTAATGCTCACTGGCGGGAACCAGACGATCTGCTGGTTAACCGCTTCAGCGTTATCATCCAGCATCATGCGGGTGACCAGAACAGCGGCCCCCGCGACGAACAGCACTCGCAGATATTGCATAAACGCCACCAGGCGAATATCTGCGCCGTAATCTTGCGCCATAGCGACCATTGCCGCCGCGCCGCCAGGAGAAGAACCCCAGGCACCAGTATTTCCAGGCAATGAGCTATAGCGCACCAATAACCAACCCACGATGGCGCTGGAAAGCAGCGTTACCAGTAAAATTGCAAGCACGATCGGCCAGTTGACGGCCAGGGTGGTGAGAATCGAACCAGTGAGGTTTTGCGCAATCATGCAGCCAAGAATGGCCTGGGCGGCGAGAAAAGCGGAGCGGGGGAGTTGTAAAGTAATTCCGCGCATACTAAAGATGATCCCGGCGATCATCGGTCCAAGTAATAGCGCCGCCGGGAGATGTAATCCGAGGAAGCCAATAGAAAGGAGAAGTGAGAGCACACATAACATTCCCCACTGCAAAACTGGCATCCTTCGCTCCCTCATTATTTTTTCTTTGGTGTATCGATACAGCATAAAGAAAGCCGGGCCAGGAAAAAATAACAGCAATCAAGGAAAAGGGGAAAATCAGCAATTTTCTGAAAGAGAGGCCCTTTACTGACTGCAAAGGGCATCATGATAAATTAGTTATAGTTAATCTTAAAAAGCACCACTGTATCGAAGGGACCCGCTTCGATGGGGGTGCCGGGAATGGACGAAAGTTCAGCCGTATAGGTTTTTTCGTAGATCAGCATATCGCTGGTGAAATCAGCATATTCGCTGTATTTGTTGAAAGTATAGGGTGAAGAATTTTCATCCAGCAAACGTAGCTTCAGTCCATTACCAATCAGCAGTGCTTTATCCTCTTCAATCAATGTTTCTTCGGTATAAAACGAAGAGCTGACCTTAAATCCGTCGGTGCACTGGTCATTTTGTGATTTTGTCGTCTTAATACTGAATGTTTTCGACATTGTGTGGCGGCGAATATCCAGCAGGTTAAATTTACCAAAATCAATCACCTGTGTTTCTGGTGAAATAGAAAAATTGACGCTGCAATCCAGTACACGAATGTTTTCCAGACCAGTAATATGGTATTTCAGGTTTTGGGCGGTAGGGTCTTCGTTAACGCTACCGGCACCATCAAATTGCACGACGATGTAGTCGCTAAGCGTACTTTGATAATCATGCGGCGGTATTTCGCGAATCTTAACGTATAACCGCATACGAGCAAGAAAGGTTCGCGACATGTGAATATTAGCGGGGTCACCCGAGCATATTTTGTTCTGCCAGCCCATCGCGATAATCTGCTCAGGGGTATAAATGTTAATGTTCTTACTGTCGATACACTGGTTGGTGTCGATGCGGCTTTTCCCCAGACTGGCATCGTAATCGACACCATTGTATGTCACGCCGAGTTGATAATAACGATCCTGTACCCCCGGGTAGGGGTTTACCCATGCGTAGACATGTTCGCTTTCAAAGTTGCCGTTGGTATTGTTGTCACAATAGACGGGAATTTTAATATCGTCAGATTCCCAGATCTTATCGCCGGGTTTGGCATTACCTGGCACAGCAAAGGGTTGAATCGCTTCCGATTTTTCTACCGTTCCGCCGGAAGTACCAAAATAGCAGTTCAGCGCTAGCGCAGACTTCAATGGCAGAAATAACAGACAGATGACGAGCAACAATCCTTTGCCAGTACTCATTTCTTCGCCTCCACTGCTTGTAAACGGCAATGTCCGTTGCAATTGAGCGTCGTCATGCGTAACGCGCCGTAATCATCCATATAACCGAGATAAAACTGACTGCCGCTATAACTTCCGGTGTTTGTAATTACTGTACTAAAAGGCGCAACCATCACGGTTTTGAAGCCCGGGAGAACACCTTGCTCATTTCGTCCCAGGTAGGCGATTGTCAGGTAATAGCCGGTCGGGTTTTTTAAGTTAAGTTGATTGCCCTGCTGGCTGACCTGTAACTGCAGTTCGACCTTTTCTCCTGCTTTCTTGCGTAATGCAGCCGGTCGCCAGAATACCTTGATACGACTCTGAATGGCGACTTGCAGAACGGCATGGTCGCTATTTTTTTCCGGGGCGGGAGGAATTTCACGCATATTGTAGAAAAATAGCGTTTCGCGATCGCCAGGTAATTTTGTGGTCGAGGCTTGCTTTACTATCCGTACCTGCGTTGTTGCTTTCGGTTCCAGACGTTGTATCGGTGGCAGGGCAACCAGAAGATCATCGTTTTTCTCCCCTTTTTCATTTTCGAGCCAGGAATAAGCGAGGTAGGGGAGTTTATCGCTACGATTATCCACGCGCAGACTGGTAGCTTTATCATTAGCGTTAAACACAATACGAGTGCGATCGGGTTGTAGTGCAGCGTGGCTGCACAGACTGGCAACCAACAACAAAAGGGGTAGTCCTTTCATAAATGTCATTTTTCATTTCCTTAATTAATGACAAGGTAAAATCAGGCGATTTGCGGTGTCTTCCATATGTTCAGGAAGATGGATCGAGCAACGCTGGCTATCACCCCAGATCACGGTAAATTGTTGATTTTCAGCGACTCCACTTAACCAGGCGTGTCCTTCCTCGCCAACCATTCCCACGCTAATGCCGCTATCCTCCTGGCGGATATCCGCACCGAGGGGGGGGAGCTGACCGCTGGCGTTGCGAATGATGACGTTAACGTCTTTACCGGAACGGGAAGCCAGCGATTTGTAACCTATCGCGCCTTCAATCCACGTTTCTTTGATAACGTTATCTGCCACTGTTACGCCGTCGGGTAAATCATTCATGTTCACCGCCACGGTGGAAGGCTGGTAACTGGAAATCAACGGCACCACCGCAATGCCAAAATGGTTGGTGTAGTCGAGATTGCCCTGAACCGGAATATCTGCCACGCCATCGGTGCTGACCATCAGGCGTGGTTCATTGGTGGAGCTGCGACGATGGAACGTCGCACCATATTGGGTTGCTGTGAAAGAACCGCTCCAGCTGCTGCTGACGGAACTGTAATCATTGGCGGCATAGGTACCAGAAATATCCCACTCACCCGCTGAACTCAGGTGCTGATAGTTACCGCTCACCTGGGCTCCATTATCCGGACGGTCGGATTGCAGTCCGGTAGACATGCCCCAGCTATTACGTTCATCTAACGTATCATTCCACGACATGCGGTGCGTGGTGCTGTGACTACTGTTTTGCATGTCATAACCGACCCGCCCCCCATTACCGAAGGGGAGCGAAATCGACAGGTAAATCTGATTGTCGCGATCTTTATCTTCGTAATGGGTTGTATTGAATGATGTCGAGATCGAGATATCTCTCCAGTTACCAATATCAACATTAAAACCCGCCGTGATGTTGGCGGTCGTGGAGGCGTCTGCATTCCACCAGGTTTGATGCAGCAGGTTGGCGTAAAGATTGAGGTTTAGTGGGGTAATCGGTTGGCCCACGGATAAGCTGATCGTCTGTTTTTCGTCCTGCGCATCGTTGTCGTTGTATTTGTGATCCAGATAGTTGGCGTAGCTGTGAAAATGACGATCTGAGAAGCGATAAGCGGCGAGCGAAATCGTGCTGTTAGTGGCATCCACTTGTTTGCTGTAATTAAAGCGGTAACTTAAGCCCCGCTCGTCCTGCTGAGTATCAAACTGACTACTGGCCCAGGTGACATCAAACGACAATGCACCAAGCCAGAGCATATTTTGCCCGATACCCATTGCGGCTGAATGGTAGTCGTCACCCGAAATCAGCAGGCCGCCGTACAGTGAGGTATTTGACAGCATCCCCCAGGAAACTTCATTGCTAAAAAAGGTTTCATTTTCAGTTTGATGAGACATGGAGGGCCGTGGCTGACCCGCGGCCAATTTATAGCGAACCTGTCCCTGGCGAGTCAGGAAGGGAGTCGATGCTGCCGAAACCTAGAAATTGTTCACCCGACCATCTTCTTCCGTCACTTTGACATCCAACGTACCCTGGACGGACTGATTAAGGTCATCAATGATAAACGGACCTGGTGGGACTTTTTTCTGGTAAATAACTCGCCCTGAGTGACTCACGGTGACGGTGGCGTTGGTTTGTGCAATGCCGCTGATTTGTGGGGCGTAGCCGCGTAGCTCCCACGGTAACATCCGATCGTCACTTGCCAGTGCCGCGCCGGTATAAGAAAAGCCGTCGAAAATATTGGAACTGAAATCCGTTTCACCAAGGGTTAATTTTGAACCTAATTGCGGTAATGGACGAAAAAGATAGGTGCGTGATATTTCGCCTGACTGTTCATGGTTATCATCGCTATCGGTCTGATTCAATTGGTAATCACTGCGTAAACGCCATGCTCCCGCGTTAATTCCGGCTGTTCCATAGGCGTTCAGGTTAGTGCTGTTGCTACCATCCTGTGGGCGGTAGCTGCTGGCAAACAGGTTGTAGTCCATCAGGACGCCGGCGACACCTTCTTTCCATGTTGAGGGGGGAGTCCAGTTATCTGAGTGCCACGCCAGCCAGGCTTGTGGAATAGTGATATTCAGTTGCTGGCTAGCCTGATCAAAAATGAAGAGAATTTCAGGCCGGGAGCTAAAATCGACGCACTGGTTTAACCGTGGTAACGACTGACGAACTTCAGGTTTTAAACCAAATTTATCTACCAGTAAATCATTAATACACGGAATGGTTTGGTCACCGTTCTTTTTCCAGTCAATTTTTTGTCCATTACTGATTTGGTTGTTATTTACTGCAACGCTAACAAAATATTCACCGGGAGCAATGCCCCCTTTTTCCTTTAATAATGAAATATCAATGCGATCTCGCATCGATTTATCGAGGACATTCAGGTTGAATTCGACCGCCAATGCGGAAGGTATCGCCATGACCAGGCAGGATATAAAAGAGAGTCGATAAATATTCACGGTGTCCATACCTGATAAATATTTGAAGAAAGGCGGCGATGACGCCGCCAAAGTGATACTTATTTATAATCCAGTACGTAGGTCGCATTCGCCGTAACTGCGCCTGGTGTTACGGGCGTAGCCTGATCAATTTGTTCCATCCACGCAAAGAAATTTAACGTTTGTTCGCTGGAGGTTGGTGCCAGGTCGATATCTGGAGTAGCGGTGCCTAAAACGATATTGCTTTGATCTTTATTCATTAAACGCACGCCGACACCGGTCGCTTCACCCGTGCTGGTGTTGTTGAGAATCGGATCTGCGCCGGTGGTTTTCGCTGAGCTGTCAAAGGTGACTGCAACTTTAGAAATCTTGCCGCCGGAACCGTTGTTGGAGTTTTCCAGATCGCAGTTGACTAAGCGCAGGTCGACAGCAACGGCATCGCTGTGATGCGACTGATTAATGTGGCTGGTGGTCACCTGACCGAGTTCAACCTCTTTATCAATATCATCCTGATGTATTTCACACGGTGCTTCAATAACTTCACCTTTAAAGTGAATTTCACCGGATCCTTCATCAGCCGCATAAACAGGTGCAGTGAACAGCAGAGATACGGCCAGTGCGGCCAATGTTTTTTGTCCTTTAAACATAGCTGAGTCCTTTAAATAATGAGATAGAGTGTTGCGAGGCAAGAATATATTAACTGACAGTTGAATGTATTTGGTTTTATTTAACAATATTAAAAAGCTTGTTATAGAAAGAATGGAATAATTGAGTGCATAAATTTATTGTTTAATGAGATGAAAGATGGGGTGGGATGGATATGCATAATTTTCATTGGGTTAACAATGCTACCGGCAGGAAAGTATAAAAATAAACTTATCATTCTGCTCAGTATGTGACTTGTCACATTTTTTCATCTTATTAATGGGTATTTGCATCTGGTTTAATTTTTACAATTTATTATGTTCAGCCATATAAAAAAGAACCCGCTCTATTAAAGGCGGGTCCGGAAAGTAAACGGCTTAGCAATCAACCATTAACGCTTAATGTCGCTTTTAAAGTCGCGTTTTTCATATCCTGTATACAGTTGACGCGGACGGGCAATCTTCATACCGTCACTGTGCATTTCGCTCCAGTGGGCGATCCAGCCAACGGTACGTGCCATAGCGAAGATCACGGTGAACATAGAAGACGGAATACCCATCGCTTTCAGGATGATACCAGAGTAGAAATCGACGTTCGGGTAGAGTTTCTTCTCGATAAAGTACGGGTCGTTCAGCGCGATGTTTTCCAGCTCCATAGCCACTTCCAGCAGGTCATCTTTGGTACCCAGCTCTTTCAGCACTTCATGGCAGGTTTCACGCATTACGGTGGCGCGCGGGTCGTAATTTTTGTACACGCGGTGCCCGAAGCCCATCAGGCGGAAAGAGTCATTTTTGTCTTTCGCACGACGAACAAATTCCGGAATGTGTTTAACGGAGCTGATTTCTTCCAGCATTTTCAGCGCCGCTTCGTTAGCACCACCGTGCGCAGGTCCCCACAGTGAAGCAATACCTGCTGCGATACAGGCAAACGGGTTCGCCCCCGAAGAGCCAGCGGTACGCACGGTGGAGGTGGAGGCGTTCTGTTCATGGTCAGCGTGCAGGATCAAAATACGGTCCATAGCACGTTCCAGAATCGGATTAACTTCATACGGTTCGCACGGCGTGGAGAACATCATATTCAGGAAGTTACCAGCATAGGAGAGATCGTTGCGCGGGTAAACAAATGGCTGACCAATGGAATACTTGTAACACATCGCGGCCATGGTCGGCATTTTCGACAGCAGGCGGAACGCGGCAATTTCACGATGACGAGGATTGTTAACATCCAGCGAGTCGTGATAGAACGCCGCCAGCGCGCCGGTAATACCACACATGACTGCCATTGGATGCGAGTCGCGACGGAAAGCATGGAACAGACGGGTAATCTGCTCGTGGATCATGGTATGACGGGTCACCGTAGTTTTAAATTCGTCATACTGTTCCTGCGTCGGTTTTTCACCATTCAGCAGGATGTAACAAACTTCCAGGTAGTTAGAATCGGTCGCCAGCTGATCGATCGGGAAACCGCGGTGCAGCAAAATACCTTCATCACCATCAATAAAAGTAATTTTAGATTCGCAGGATGCGGTTGAAGTGAAGCCTGGGTCAAAGGTGAACACACCTTTTGAACCGAGAGTACGGATATCAATAACATCTTGACCCAGCGTGCCTTTCAGCACATCCAGTTCAACAGCTGTGTCCCCGTTGAGGGTGAGTTTTGCTTTTGTATCAGCCATTTAAGGTCTCCTTAGCGCCTTATTGCGTAAGACTGCCGGAACTTAAATTTGCCTTCGCACATCAACCTGGCTTTACCCGTTTGTTATTTGGCTCGCCGCTCTGTGAAAGAGGGGAAAACCTGGGTACAGAGCTCTGGGCGCTTGCAGGTAAAGGATCCATTGATGACGAATAAATGGCGAATCAAGTACTTAGCAATCCGAATTATTAAACTTGTCTACCACTAATAACTGTCCCGAATGAATTGGTCAATACTTCCACACTGTTACATAAGTTAATCTTAGGTGAAATACCGACTTCATAACTTTTACGCATTATATGCTTTTCCTGGTAATGTTTGTAACAACTTTGTTGAATGATTGTCAAATTAGATGATTAAAAATTAAATAAATGTTGTTATCGTGACCTGGATCACTGTTCAGGATAAAACCCGACAAACTATATGTAGGTTAATTGTAATGATTTTGTGAACGGCCTATACTGCCGCCAGGTCTCCGGAACACCCTGCAATCCCGAGCCACCCAGCGTTGTAACGTGTCGTTTTCGCATCTGGAAGCAGTGTTTTGCATGACGCGCAGTTATAGAAAGGACGCTGTCTGACCCGCAAGCAGACCGGAGGAAGGAAATCCCGACGTCTCCAGGTAACAGAAAGTTAACCTCTGTGCCCGTAGTCCCCAGGGAATAATAAGAACAGCATGTGGGCGTTATTCATGATAAGAAATGTGAAAAAACAAAGACCTGTTAATCTGGACCTACAGACCATCCGGTTCCCCATCACGGCGATAGCGTCCATTCTCCATCGCGTTTCCGGTGTGATCACCTTTGTTGCAGTGGGCATCCTGCTGTGGCTTCTGGGTACCAGCCTCTCTTCCCCTGAAGGTTTCGAGCAAGCTTCCGCGATTATGGGCAGCTTCTTCGTCAAATTTATCATGTGGGGCATCCTTACCGCTCTAGCGTATCACGTCGTCGTAGGTATTCGCCACATGATGATGGATTTTGGCTATCTGGAAGAAACATTCGAAGCGGGTAAACGCTCCGCCAAAATCTCCTTTGTTATTACTGTCGTGCTTTCACTTCTCGCAGGAGTCCTCGTATGGTAAGCAACGCCTCCGCATTAGGACGCAATGGCGTACATGATTTCATTCTCGTTCGCGCTACCGCTATCGTCCTGACGCTCTACATCATTTATATGGTCGGTTTTTTCGCTACCAGTGGCGAGCTGACATATGAAGTCTGGATCGGTTTCTTCGCCTCTGCGTTCACCAAAGTGTTCACCCTGCTGGCGCTGTTTTCTATCTTGATCCATGCCTGGATCGGCATGTGGCAGGTGTTGACCGACTACGTTAAACCGCTGGCCTTGCGCCTGATGCTGCAACTGGTGATTGTCGTTGCTCTGGTGGTTTACGTGATTTATGGATTCGTTGTGGTGTGGGGTGTGTGATGAAATTGCCAGTCAGAGAATTTGATGCAGTTGTGATTGGTGCCGGTGGCGCAGGTATGCGCGCGGCGCTGCAAATTTCCCAGAGCGGTCAGACCTGTGCGCTGCTCTCTAAAGTCTTCCCGACCCGTTCCCATACCGTTTCTGCGCAAGGCGGCATTACCGTTGCGCTGGGTAATACCCATGAAGATAACTGGGAATGGCATATGTACGACACCGTAAAAGGTTCGGACTATATCGGTGACCAGGACGCGATTGAATATATGTGTAAAACTGGGCCGGAAGCGATTCTGGAACTGGAACATATGGGCCTGCCGTTCTCGCGTCTTGATGATGGTCGTATCTATCAACGTCCGTTTGGCGGTCAGTCGAAAAACTTCGGCGGCGAGCAGGCGGCACGCACTGCGGCGGCTGCTGACCGTACCGGTCACGCACTGTTGCACACGCTTTATCAGCAGAACCTGAAAAACCACACCACTATTTTCTCCGAGTGGTATGCGCTGGATCTGGTGAAAAACCAGGATGGCGCGGTGGTGGGTTGTACTGCACTGTGCATCGAAACTGGTGAAGTGGTTTATTTCAAAGCCCGCGCTACCGTGCTGGCGACTGGCGGGGCAGGGCGTATTTATCAGTCCACCACTAACGCCCACATTAACACTGGCGACGGTGTCGGCATGGCTATCCGTGCAGGCGTACCGGTGCAGGATATGGAAATGTGGCAGTTCCACCCGACCGGTATTGCAGGTGCGGGCGTCCTGGTCACCGAAGGTTGCCGTGGTGAAGGCGGTTATCTGCTGAACAAACATGGCGAACGCTTTATGGAGCGTTATGCGCCGAACGCCAAAGACCTGGCGGGCCGTGACGTGGTGGCGCGTTCCATCATGATCGAAATCCGTGAAGGTCGCGGCTGTGATGGTCCGTGGGGGCCACACGCAAAACTGAAACTTGACCATCTGGGTAAAGAAGTTCTTGAATCCCGTCTGCCGGGTATCCTGGAACTCTCCCGCACCTTCGCTCACGTTGATCCGGTGAAAGAGCCGATTCCGGTTATCCCAACCTGTCACTACATGATGGGCGGAATTCCGACTAAAGTGACCGGTCAGGCGCTGACGGTGAACGAGAAAGGCGAAGATGTGGTGGTTCCGGGGCTGTTCGCGGTAGGTGAAATTGCCTGCGTATCGGTACACGGCGCTAACCGTCTTGGCGGTAACTCGCTGCTGGACCTGGTGGTCTTTGGTCGCGCAGCGGGTCTGCATCTGCAAGAGTCTATTGCCGAGCAGGGCGCACTGCGCGATGCCAGCGAGTCTGATGTAGAAGCGTCTCTGGATCGCCTGAATCGCTGGAACAACAACCGTAACGGTGAAGATCCGGTGGCGATCCGTAAAGCACTGCAAGAATGTATGCAGCATAACTTCTCGGTCTTCCGTGAAGGTGATGCGATGGCGAAAGGGCTTGAGCAGTTGAAAGTTATCCGCGAGCGTCTGAAAAATGCCCGTCTGGATGACACTTCCAGCGAGTTCAACACCCAGCGTGTTGAGTGCCTGGAACTGGATAACCTGATGGAAACGGCGTATGCAACAGCTGTTTCTGCCAACTTCCGTACCGAAAGCCGTGGCGCGCATAGCCGCTTCGATTTCCCGGATCGTGATGATGAAAACTGGCTGTGCCACTCCCTGTATCTGCCAGAGTCGGAATCCATGACGCGCCGAAGCGTCAACATGGAACCGAAACTGCGCCCGGCATTCCCGCCGAAGATTCGTACTTACTAATGCGGAGACAGGAAAATGAGACTCGAGTTTTCAATTTATCGCTATAACCCGGATGTTGATGATGCTCCGCGTATGCAGGATTACACCCTGGAAGCGGATGAAGGTCGCGACATGATGCTGCTGGATGCGCTTATCCAGCTGAAAGAGAAAGATCCCAGCCTGTCGTTCCGCCGTTCCTGCCGTGAAGGTGTGTGCGGTTCCGACGGTCTGAACATGAACGGCAAGAATGGTCTGGCCTGTATTACCCCGATTTCGGCACTCAACCAGCCGGGCAAGAAGATTGTGATTCGCCCGCTGCCAGGTTTACCGGTGATCCGCGATTTGGTGGTAGACATGGGACAATTCTATGCGCAATATGAGAAAATTAAGCCTTACCTGTTGAATAATGGACAAAATCCGCCAGCTCGCGAGCATTTACAGATGCCAGAGCAGCGCGAAAAACTCGACGGGCTGTATGAATGTATTCTCTGCGCATGTTGTTCAACCTCTTGTCCGTCTTTCTGGTGGAATCCCGATAAGTTTATCGGCCCGGCAGGTTTGTTAGCGGCATATCGTTTCCTGATTGATAGCCGTGATACCGAGACTGACAGTCGCCTTGACGGTTTGAGTGATGCATTCAGCGTATTCCGCTGTCACAGCATCATGAACTGCGTCAGTGTATGTCCGAAGGGGCTGAACCCGACGCGCGCCATCGGGCATATCAAGTCGATGTTGTTGCAGCGTAATGCGTAATTAAATGTTGATGCCGGGGAAATCCCCGGCTATTCAGGAAATCTTTAAAAACTGCCCCTGACACTAAGACAGTTTTTAAAGGTTCCTTCGCGAGCCACTACGTAGACAAGAGCTCGCAAGTGAACCCCGGCACGCACATCACTGTGCGTGGTAGTATCCACGGCGAAGTAAGCATAAAAAAGATGCTTAAGGGATCACGATGCAGAACAGCGCTTTGAAAGCCTGGTTGGACTCTTCTTACCTCTCTGGCGCAAACCAGAGCTGGATAGAACAGCTCTATGAAGACTTCTTAACCGATCCTGACTCGGTTGACGCTAACTGGCGTTCGACGTTCCAGCAGTTACCTGGTACGGGAGTCAAACCGGATCAATTCCACTCTCAAACGCGTGAATATTTCCGCCGCCTGGCGAAAGACGCTTCACGTTACTCTTCAACGATCTCCGACCCTGACACCAATGTGAAGCAGGTTAAAGTCCTGCAGCTCATTAACGCATACCGCTTCCGTGGTCACCAGCATGCGAATCTCGATCCGCTGGGACTGTGGCAGCAAGATAAAGTGGCCGATCTAGATCCGTCTTTCCACGATCTGACCGAAGCAGACTTCCAGGAGACCTTCAACGTCGGTTCATTTGCCAGCGGCAAAGAAACCATGAAACTCGGCGAGCTGCTGGAAGCCCTCAAGCAAACCTACTGCGGCCCGATTGGTGCCGAGTATATGCACATTACCAGCACCGAAGAAAAACGCTGGATCCAACAGCGTATCGAGTCTGGTCGCGCGACTTTCAATAGCGAAGAGAAAAAACGCTTCTTAAGCGAACTGACCGCCGCTGAAGGCCTTGAACGTTACCTCGGTGCAAAATTCCCTGGCGCAAAACGCTTCTCGCTGGAAGGCGGTGACGCGTTAATCCCGATGCTTAAAGAGATGATCCGCCACGCTGGCAACAGCGGCACCCGTGAAGTGGTTCTCGGGATGGCGCACCGTGGTCGTCTGAACGTGCTGGTGAACGTGCTGGGTAAAAAACCGCAAGACTTGTTCGACGAGTTTGCCGGTAAACATAAAGAACACCTCGGCACGGGTGACGTGAAATACCACATGGGCTTCTCGTCTGACTTCCAGACCGATGGCGGCCTGGTGCATCTGGCGCTGGCGTTTAACCCGTCTCACCTTGAGATTGTCAGCCCGGTAGTTATCGGTTCTGTTCGTGCCCGTCTGGACAGACTCGATGAGCCGAGCAGCAACAAAGTGCTGCCAATCACCATCCACGGTGACGCCGCAGTGACCGGGCAGGGCGTAGTTCAGGAAACCCTGAACATGTCGAAAGCGCGTGGTTATGAAGTTGGCGGTACGGTACGTATCGTTATCAACAACCAGGTTGGCTTCACCACCTCTAATCCGCTGGATGCTCGTTCTACACCGTACTGTACTGATATCGGTAAGATGGTTCAGGCACCGATTTTCCACGTAAACGCGGATGATCCGGAAGCCGTTGCTTTTGTGACCCGTCTGGCGCTCGATTTCCGTAACACCTTTAAACGTGATGTCTTTATCGACCTGGTATGCTACCGCCGTCACGGCCACAACGAAGCCGACGAGCCGAGCGCAACCCAGCCGCTGATGTATCAGAAAATCAAAAAACATCCGACGCCGCGCAAAATCTACGCTGACAAGCTGGAGCAGGAAAAAGTCGCGACGCTGGAAGATGCCACCGAGATGGTTAACCTGTACCGCGATGCGCTGGATGCTGGCGATTGCGTAGTGGCAGAGTGGCGTCCGATGAACATGCACTCTTTCACCTGGTCGCCGTACCTCAACCACGAATGGGACGAAGAGTACCCGAACAAAGTTGAGATGAAGCGCCTGCAGGAACTGGCTAAACGCATCAGCACGGTGCCGGAAGCAGTTGAAATGCAGTCTCGCGTTGCCAAGATTTATGGCGATCGCCAGGCGATGGCAGCCGGTGAGAAACTGTTCGACTGGGGCGGCGCGGAAAACCTTGCTTACGCCACGCTGGTTGACGAAGGCATTCCGGTTCGCCTGTCGGGTGAAGACTCCGGTCGCGGTACCTTCTTCCACCGCCACGCGGTGATCCACAACCAGTCTAACGGTTCCACTTACACGCCGCTGCAACACATCCATAACGGCCAGGGCGCGTTCCGTGTCTGGGACTCCGTACTGTCTGAAGAAGCAGTGCTGGCGTTTGAATACGGTTATGCCACCGCAGAACCACGCACTCTGACTATCTGGGAAGCACAGTTCGGTGACTTCGCTAACGGTGCTCAGGTGGTTATCGACCAGTTCATCTCCTCTGGCGAGCAGAAATGGGGCCGGATGTGTGGCCTGGTGATGTTGCTGCCGCACGGTTACGAAGGGCAGGGACCGGAGCACTCCTCCGCGCGTCTGGAACGTTATCTGCAACTTTGCGCTGAGCAAAACATGCAGGTGTGCGTACCGTCTACCCCGGCACAGGTTTACCACATGCTGCGTCGTCAGGCGTTGCGCGGGATGCGTCGTCCACTGGTCGTGATGTCGCCGAAATCCCTGCTGCGTCATCCGCTGGCGGTATCCAGCCTCGAAGAACTGGCGAACGGCACCTTCCTGCCAGCCATCGGTGAAATCGACGAGCTTGATCCGAAGGGCGTGAAGCGCGTAGTGATGTGTTCTGGTAAGGTTTATTACGACCTGCTGGAACAACGTCGTAAGAACAATCAACACGATGTCGCCATTGTGCGTATCGAGCAACTCTACCCGTTCCCGCATAAAGCGATGCAGGAAGTGTTGCTGCAGTTTGCTCACGTCAAGGATTTTGTCTGGTGCCAGGAAGAGCCGCTCAACCAGGGCGCATGGTACTGCAGCCAGCATCATTTCCGTGAAGTGATTCCGTTTGGGGCTTCTCTGCGTTATGCAGGCCGCCCGGCCTCCGCCTCTCCGGCGGTAGGGTATATGTCCGTTCACCAGAAACAGCAACAAGATCTGGTTAATGACGCGCTGAACGTCGAATAAATAAAGGATACACAATGAGTAGCGTAGATATTCTGGTCCCTGACCTGCCTGAATCCGTAGCCGATGCCACCGTCGCAACCTGGCATAAAAAACCCGGCGACGCAGTCGTACGTGATGAAGTGCTGGTAGAAATCGAAACTGACAAAGTGGTACTGGAAGTACCGGCATCAGCAGACGGCATTCTGGATGCGGTTCTGGAAGATGAAGGTACAACGGTAACGTCTCGTCAGATCCTTGGTCGCCTGCGTGAAGGCAACAGCGCCGGTAAAGAAACCAGCGCCAAATCTGAAGAGAAAGCGTCCACTCCGGCGCAACGCCAGCAGGCGTCTCTGGAAGAGCAAAACAACGATGCGTTAAGCCCGGCGATCCGTCGCCTGCTGGCTGAACACAACCTCGACGCCAGCGCCATTAAAGGCACCGGTGTGGGTGGTCGTCTGACTCGTGAAGATGTGGAAAAACATCTGGCGAAAGCCCCGGCGAAAGAGTCTGCTCCGGCAGCGGCTGCTCCGGCGGCGCAACCGGCTCTGGCTGCACGTAGCGAAAAACGTGTGCCGATGACTCGCCTGCGTAAGCGTGTGGCAGAGCGTCTGCTGGAAGCGAAAAACTCCACCGCTATGCTGACCACGTTCAACGAAGTCAACATGAAGCCGATTATGGATCTGCGTAAGCAGTACGGTGAAGCGTTTGAAAAACGTCACGGTATTCGTCTGGGCTTTATGTCCTTCTACGTGAAAGCGGTGGTTGAAGCCCTGAAACGTTACCCGGAAGTGAACGCGTCTATCGACGGCGATGATGTGGTTTACCACAACTATTTCGACGTCAGCATGGCGGTTTCTACGCCGCGCGGCCTGGTGACGCCGGTACTGCGTGATGTCGATACCCTAGGCATGGCAGACATCGAGAAGAAAATCAAAGAGCTGGCAGTTAAAGGCCGTGACGGCAAGCTGACCGTTGAAGATCTGACCGGTGGTAACTTCACCATCACCAACGGTGGTGTGTTCGGTTCCCTGATGTCTACGCCGATCATCAACCCGCCGCAGAGCGCAATTCTGGGTATGCACGCTATCAAAGATCGTCCGATGGCGGTGAATGGTCAGGTTGAGATCCTGCCGATGATGTACCTGGCGCTGTCCTACGATCACCGTCTGATCGATGGTCGCGAATCCGTGGGCTTCCTGGTAACGATCAAAGAGTTGCTGGAAGATCCGACGCGTCTGCTGCTGGACGTGTAGTAGTTTAAGCTTCACCTGCACTGTAGACCGACGTGGATAGGGTGTCGGTCTACGGTTTAAAAGATAACGATTACTGAAGGATGGACAGAACACATGAACTTACATGAATATCAGGCAAAACAACTTTTTGCCCGCTATGGCTTACCAGCACCGGTGGGTTATGCCTGTACTACTCCGCGCGAAGCAGAAGAAGCCGCTTCAAAAATCGGTGCCGGTCCGTGGGTAGTGAAATGTCAGGTTCACGCTGGTGGCCGCGGTAAAGCGGGCGGTGTGAAAGTTGTAAACAGCAAAGAAGACATCCGTGCTTTTGCAGAAAACTGGCTGGGCAAGCGTCTGGTAACGTATCAAACAGATGCCAATGGCCAACCGGTTAACCAGATTCTGGTTGAAGCAGCGACCGATATCGCTAAAGAGCTGTATCTCGGTGCCGTTGTTGACCGTAGTTCCCGTCGTGTGGTCTTTATGGCCTCCACCGAAGGCGGCGTGGAAATCGAAAAAGTGGCGGAAGAAACTCCGCACCTGATCCATAAAGTTGCGCTTGATCCGCTGACTGGCCCGATGCCGTATCAGGGACGCGAGCTGGCGTTCAAACTGGGTCTGGAAGGTAAACTGGTTCAGCAGTTCACCAAAATCTTCATGGGCCTGGCGACCATTTTCCTGGAGCGCGACCTGGCGCTGATCGAAATCAACCCACTGGTCATCACCAAACAGGGCGATCTGATTTGCCTCGACGGCAAACTGGGCGCTGATGGCAACGCACTGTTCCGCCAGCCTGATCTGCGCGAAATGCGTGACCAGTCGCAGGAAGATCCGCGTGAAGCACAGGCTGCACAGTGGGAACTGAACTACGTTGCGCTGGACGGTAACATCGGTTGTATGGTTAACGGCGCAGGTCTGGCGATGGGTACGATGGACATCGTTAAACTGCACGGCGGCGAACCAGCTAACTTCCTGGACGTTGGCGGCGGCGCAACCAAAGAACGTGTAACCGAAGCGTTCAAAATCATCCTCTCTGACGACAAAGTGAAAGCCGTTCTGGTTAACATCTTCGGCGGTATCGTTCGTTGCGACCTGATCGCTGACGGTATCATCGGCGCGGTAGCGGAAGTGGGTGTTAACGTACCGGTCGTGGTACGTCTGGAAGGTAACAACGCCGAACTCGGCGCGAAGAAACTGGCTGACAGCGGCCTGAATATTATTGCAGCAAAAGGTCTGACGGATGCAGCTCAGCAGGTTGTTGCCGCAGTGGAGGGGAAATAATGTCCATTTTAATTGATAAAAACACCAAGGTTATCTGCCAGGGCTTTACCGGTAGCCAGGGGACTTTCCACTCAGAACAGGCCATTGCATACGGCACTAAAATGGTTGGCGGCGTAACCCCAGGTAAAGGCGGCACCACCCACCTCGGCCTGCCGGTGTTCAACACCGTGCGTGAAGCTGTTGCTGCTACTGGCGCTACCGCTTCTGTTATCTACGTACCAGCACCGTTCTGCAAAGACTCCATTCTGGAAGCCATCGATGCAGGCATCAAACTGATTATCACCATCACTGAAGGCATCCCGACGCTGGATATGCTGACTGTGAAAGTGAAACTGGACGAAGCTGGCGTTCGTATGATCGGCCCGAACTGCCCAGGCGTTATCACTCCGGGTGAATGCAAAATCGGTATCCAGCCTGGTCACATTCACAAACCGGGTAAAGTGGGTATCGTTTCCCGTTCCGGTACACTGACCTATGAAGCGGTTAAACAGACCACGGATTACGGTTTCGGTCAGTCGACCTGTGTTGGTATCGGCGGCGATCCGATCCCTGGCTCTAACTTTATCGACATTCTCGAAATGTTCGAAAAAGATCCGCAGACCGAAGCGATCGTGATGATCGGTGAGATCGGCGGTAGCGCTGAAGAAGAAGCGGCTGCGTACATCAAAGAGCACGTTACCAAGCCAGTTGTAGGTTACATCGCTGGTGTGACTGCGCCGAAAGGCAAACGTATGGGCCACGCAGGTGCCATCATTGCCGGTGGTAAAGGGACTGCGGATGAGAAATTCGCTGCTCTGGAAGCCGCAGGCGTGAAAACCGTTCGCAGCCTGGCGGATATCGGTGAAGCACTGAAAACTGTTCTGAAATAAATATCTGTAATAAGAAATAGCCCTCGCCGCTTCCCTCTACAGGAATGGCGAAGGGCTGTCGGTTTCGACATGGTTGGCCATCGTATGATGGCCTTTTTTATGCTTATCGCGATGATTTTCGCTGCGCTATCAGGGTAAATTTATAGTCATCAGTATTAAAAGCGTTGCGGCTATATTCAAACACCCGGCCATCAACTAAATATCCACGCGATACTTTTTCAAGAATCGGCTTAGACTGGCTGATATTAAGCAGACGGCTCATCTCTTCGGTTGGCATCAGAGGAATGATTTCCTGTTCGCTACGATCGATAACCATTTTCTTCACTTCTTCAATAAAGTGATATTTCGAATTTTCCATAACCTGCCAGGTGAGATCCGGGAACAACGCAAGCGGCATCCAGGTTTCTTCCAGCGCCATTGGCTTTTGCTTGCGATAGCGCACGCGCTTCACATGCCACACACGATCCTGCGCGATGATTTGTAGCTGTTGCTGAAGAAAATCGTCAGCCGGAATCACTTCAAATATCAGAACTTCACTGTGTGTATCGACGTGACGGTCCGACAGTTTTTCATCAAAACTGGTTAACTGAAAAATATCGTAATTGACCCGCTCTTCTTTGACGTAAGTCCCGCTGCCCTGAATGCTTTCGAGGATCTGTTGCTCGACTAGCTGGCGCAAAGCCTGACGCACCGTAACCCGGCTGACGCCAAACTTTGTTTGCAATGCCGATTCGGTAGGTAACGCATCGCCAGGTTTTAGCTCGCCACGCGCAATTTGCTCACGAATGCGATCGGCAATCTGTCGATATAAGGGTTTCCGTCCCATTATTTAGCATCTCATTAATACGAATTTAGCCATTATGCACGATAAATTCATCCTGTAAATAATACAAATACAATACAAATAATTTCAATCAAGTGAAATTGATCACATAATAGTATTGTTTTATCGGGCACACTGGCGCGACTATAAAAACGATCAAGTGAGGATCATGATGAACCTGACGACTCTGACCCACCGCGATGCGTTGTGTCTGAATGCGCGCTTTACCAGCCGTGAAGAGGCCATCCACGCGTTGACTCAACGTCTTGCTGCTCTGGGGAAAATTTCCAGTACTGAGCAATTTCTGGAAGAAGTGTATCGCCGTGAAAGCCTTGGCCCGACCGCCTTAGGTGAAGGGTTGGCTGTGCCGCATGGTAAAACTGCTGCGGTAAAAGAAGCAGCGTTTGCCGTTGCGACACTGAGTGAGCCGCTTCAGTGGGAAGGCGTGGATGGCCCGGAAGCGGTTGATTTAGTGGTGTTGCTGGCGATTCCCCCCAATGAAGCGGGTACTACGCACATGCAACTGCTGACAGCGCTGACCACGCGCCTGGCGGATGATGAGATACGGGCGCGTATACAGTCGGCGACGACGCCTGATGAATTGCTTTCGGCGCTGGATGACAAGGGAGGCACGCAACCCTCAGCTTCTTTTTCCAACGCGCCAACTATCGTCTGCGTAACGGCCTGCCCGGCGGGTATTGCTCACACCTATATGGCTGCGGAATATCTGGAAAAAGCCGGACGCAAACTCGGCGTGAATGTCTACGTTGAAAAACAAGGCGCTAACGGTATTGAAGGGCGTTTAACGGCAGAGCAACTCAATAGTGCAACCGCCTGTATTTTTGCGGCTGAAGTCGCCATCAAGGAGAGTGAGCGTTTTAACGGCATTCCCGCGCTTTCAGTGCCTGTTGCCGAGCCGATTCGCCATGCTGAAGCGTTGATCCAACAAGCACTGACCCTCGAGCGTAGCGGTGAGACGCGTACCGTACAGCAAGATACGCAACCGGCGAAAAGCGTCAAAACGGAGCTGAAACAGGCGCTGTTAAGCGGGATCTCTTTCGCCGTGCCGTTGATTGTCGCGGGGGGTACGGTGCTGGCGGTTGCGGTATTACTGTCGCAAATCTTCGGGCTACAAGATCTATTTAATGAAGAAAACTCCTGGTTGTGGATGTACCGCAAACTGGGCGGCGGGATGCTCGGGATTTTGATGGTGCCGGTGCTGGCAGCCTATACCGCCTATTCGCTGGCAGATAAACCGGCGTTAGCGCCGGGCTTTGCGGCTGGACTTGCCGCCAACATGATCGGTTCCGGGTTTCTCGGCGCGGTCGTTGGCGGATTGATAGCCGGTTATCTGATGCGCTGGGTGAAAAATCACTTACGTCTTAGCAGTAAATTCAATGGATTCCTGACTTTTTATCTCTACCCGGTGCTCGGTACGTTGGGAGCGGGCAGTCTGATGCTGTTTGTGGTGGGGGAACCTGTCGCCTGGATCAATAACTCGCTTACCGCCTGGCTGAACGGTCTGTCAGGAAGTAACGCGCTGTTGCTGGGTGCCATTCTCGGTTTTATGTGTTCCTTTGACCTTGGAGGGCCAGTGAACAAAGCCGCTTATGCATTCTGCCTGGGCGCAATGGCGAACGGCGTTTACGGCCCGTATGCCATTTTCGCCTCCGTCAAAATGGTTTCGGCATTTACCGTAACCGCTTCCACGATGCTCGCACCGCGCCTGTTTAAAGAGTTTGAAATTGAGACCGGGAAATCCACCTGGCTGTTAGGGCTGGCAGGTATTACCGAAGGGGCGATCCCGATGGCGATTGAAGATCCGCTGCGGGTTATTGGTTCGTTTGTGCTGGGCTCTATGGTAACGGGCGCTATTGTCGGCGCGATGAATATCGGCCTTTCGACACCCGGTGCCGGCATTTTCTCGCTCTTTTTACTTCATGATAATGGCGCGGGCGGTGTTATGGCGGCAATTGGCTGGTTTGGTGCGGCATTGGTGGGGGCTGCAATCTCGACTGCAATTCTCCTGATCTGGCGGCGTCACGCGGTTAAGCATGGCAACTATCTGACTGATGGCGTAATGCCATAAACAAAAAGGAAACGACGATGAAAGCGGTATCTCGCGTTCACATCACCCCGCATATGCACTGGGATCGGGAGTGGTATTTCACCACCGAAGAGTCACGCATTCTGCTGGTCAATAATATGGAAGAGATCCTGCGCCGACTGGAACAGGACAACGAATACAAATATTACGTACTCGACGGGCAAACGGCGATCCTCGAAGATTATTTCGCGGTGAAACCGGAAAACAAAGAGCGCGTGAAGAAACTGGTAGAAGCCGGTAAGTTGATTATCGGCCCCTGGTATACCCAGACCGATACCACGATTGTTTCTGCGGAATCCATCGTCCGTAATCTGATGTACGGAATGCGTGACTGCCTCGCGTTTGGCGAGCCGATGAAAATAGGTTATTTACCAGATTCCTTTGGCATGTCCGGGCAACTGCCGCATATTTACAATGGATTTGGCATTACCCGCACCATGTTCTGGCGCGGATGTTCTGAGCGCCACGGTACTGATAAAACCGAGTTTTTGTGGCAAAGCAGTGATGGTAGCGAAGTGACGGCGCAGGTGCTGCCGCTGGGCTACGCCATCGGTAAGTACTTACCTGCCGACGAAGACGGATTACGCAAACGTCTCGACAGTTATTTTGACGTGCTGGAAAAAGCGTCAGTAACCAAAGAAATTTTATTGCCGAATGGTCATGATCAGATGCCATTGCAGCAAAATATCTTCGAAGTGATGGAGAAACTTCGCGAAATTTATCCTCAACGAAAGTTTGTGATGAGCCGCTTTGAAGAGGTATTCGAACAGATTGAAGCGCAGCGAGATAATCTGGCGACCCTCAAAGGTGAATTTATCGATGGCAAATATATGCGCGTGCATCGCACCATCGGTTCCACGCGCATGGATATCAAAATTGCCCACGCGCGTATTGAAAATAAGATTGTTAATCTGCTGGAACCGCTGGCAACACTGGCCTGGACTTTAGGTTTTGAATACCACCACGGCTTGCTGGAGAAAATGTGGAAAGAGATCTTAAAAAATCATGCCCACGACAGTATCGGTTGTTGTTGCAGTGACAAAGTTCATCGCGAAATCGTCGCCCGCTTCGAACTGGCTGAAGACATGGCGGATAATCTGATTCGTTTCTACATGCGCAAAATTGCCGATAACATGCCACAGAGTGATGCCGACAAACTTGTGCTGTTTAACCTGATGCCCTGGCCGCGGGAAGAAGTGATCAACACCACTGTGCGGCTGCGCGCTAGCCAGTTTAATTTGCGGGACGATCGCGGTCAGCCTGTACCGTATTTTATTCGCCATGCCCGTGAGATCGATCCTGGCCTAATCGATCGGCAAATCGTTCATTACGGTAATTACGATCCCTTTATGGAGTTTGATATTCAGATCAACCAGATTGTCCCTTCTATGGGCTATCGCACGCTTTATATCGAAACGAATCAGCCTGGCAACGTGATTGCGGCAAAAAGTGACGCTGAAGGGATACTGGAAAATGCTTTCTGGCAAATTGCGCTCAATGAGGATGGAACGCTACAACTGGTAGATAAAGACAGCGGTGTGCGCTATGACCGGGTATTGCAAATTGAAGAAAGCTCTGATGATGGTGATGAATATGACTATTCACCTGCAAAAGAAGAGTGGGTAATTACTTCGGCGAATGCGAAACCGCAATGCGAGATTATTCATGAGGCCTGGCAGAGCAGGGCTGTTATCCGCTATGACATGGCGGTGCCGCGTAATCTACAAGAACGCAGCGCACGGCAATGCACGGGTAGAGTAGGGGTGGAGTTGGTTGTCACTCTGAGTGATAACAGCAGGCGCATTGATGTGGTTATCAACCTTGATAACCAGGCTGACGATCATCGCCTTCGCGTCCTGGTCCCTACACCTTTCAACACCGACAATGTTCTGGCCGATACCCAGTTTGGTTCGCTAACGCGCCCGGTGAGCGACAGTGCGATGGATGTCTGGCAACAAGAAGGCTGGAAAGAAGCGCCTGTTCCGGTGTGGAATATGCTCAACTATGCTGCCTTACAGGAAGGGCGTAACGGTCTGGCTGTCTTTAGCGAAGGGCTACGTGAATTCGAAGTCATCGGTGAAGAGAAGAAAACCTTTGCCATTACGTTGCTGCGTGGCGTGGGCTTACTGGGGAAAGAAGATCTGCTTTTAAGGCCTGGACGTCCTTCGGGTATAAAAATGCCGGTGCCCGATTCACAATTACGTGGCTCCTTTAGCTGCCGTCTGAGCTTATTTAGTTATACAGGTACGCCTTCGACCGCCGGTGTAGCCCAGCAGGCGCGTGCATGGCTGACGCCAGTACAGTGTTACAACAAAATCCCGTGGGATGCGATGAAGTTAAATAAAGCCGGATTCAATGTGCCGGAAAGCTATAGCTTGCTGAAAATGCCCCCTGTGGGATGCCTGATTAGCGCTCTTAAAAAAGCGGAAGACCGGCAAGAAGTGGTATTGCGACTGTTTAATCCGGCAGAATCGACAACCTGTGAGGCAACTGTCGCGTTCAGTCGTGAGGTGATTTCATGTACGCAAACGATGATGGATGAAAGCATCAGCACAGCGGAAAGAGATAATTTAAAGGAACTGGGGGCATTTTTACCGGGGCAGTCACGGACATTTAGCTACCGCCTTGGCTGATTATTGCGCTAAAAGTGTATCTAAGGGGGGCAATAATTTCAGGCCATCTTCGGATGGCCTGAGATTGTTGATAAACAAGTTTGTTAGCTTACGCAGATACCAGATTTGACCTGCGTGAGAACCGCAGGCCATTTATCATTTCAGTTACCCCTTAAACGTTAACCACGGTCGAAATCTGACCGCTGGCTGAATTAATCCGGCTTCTTGTTGGGCTTCGATAACCGGACCAATATCTTTATAAGCCGCTGGCGCTTCTTCAAGACGTCGTTCTTCACGCAATGTGACGCATTGCCACGGCAGCGTTGACTCTTCAGTCGCGCTTGAGCGCATGGCCTGTCGACGCTGGCTGCGTCCTGCTCCGTGACTGCATGACCACAGCCACTCCGGGTTGCCGCAACCGACTGCAAGCCACGAATAATCGCCCATTGAACCGGGGATTAATGCCAGATCGCCCACTCGTGCCGGTGTTGCACCTTTGCGATGAATATTCATTTCATGCTCGCGAAGGATGATGTTATGTGGTACATCCACCACCAGATGCGAATTGTCCTGATGAAAGAGATTGGCGAGACATACGCGCACCATTTCGGCAATTGTGACGCGATTTAACCACGCGTAACGCGCCGCCATTCCTATCGCTTGTAGATATTCCTCCGCCAGTCCGCCTGCCAGACCATATAACCCGCTTTGTGGATGTTTATGTCCGGTGGGCCATTCAGCACGGGCGCGATCCATCCAGCGTCTTCCGACGTAAAAGCCAACATCTCGCGATCCACTGTGGATCATCACCACAATATCGCCTGTTTTCAGCCCTTGTTGCCAGGCTACATGGCGATCAACCACGCTATCAACGACCTGAAGTTCAATAAAATGATTACCTGAACCCGGCGTACCCAGACAAGGATCGCGGAGTAATGCGCGGTCCGTTGCCAGCAGGGCGGGTGGGGCATAACGCGAATGACTGTTATGCTCGTTAAGCCCAATGCAGCGGTCAATCTCTTGTACCATTCGGGGGATATTCGTGCGTGTCCAGAGACCTGCTGATGGCAAGGTCGACACGCAATCTGCCGGTCCGCCATCAAAAAGCGCGGTGAACGCCTGTGCGGATAACGGAACATCGCGCTCATTTTGCAGTAGCACTTGCGTTAACCGCTGAGCGATGACGTCTTTATGCGCTTCGGCTTGCTCAAGTGTTAATCCGGTCGTCAGCAGCCGCATGCCACAAGAAATATCGGTGCCGATGGCGGCGGGAATGACTAAATCCGGCGTTGAGGCCACCACCGCGCCAACGGGGACGCCATTGCCGGGATGAAAATCTGGCGTCGCGCACGTCTGGCGCACATAACCTGGGTGGTCTGGTAGCTTCGCTTCTGCAAAATCAAGCAGTTGTGTTACTGCTTTTTCTTCCAGCGGCAGTTCGTCCGGCAGCAGTACGCGGGCACTGGCACCTGATGGACGAGATAATGAAACAATATTGTTGGCGCGGGAAAGTTGGATCCCTTTGCGCAGAAAGGCTTTATCAAGCCTTGAAAGATGATGCATAACGCTGTCCTGAAATATAGACGTTAAACAACCCCCTGTATTGCGAGGGTAATTTTGTCTTTCCGGTCAGCAGCCAGCAAAAGGGAAAGAAAACGCGCGTAGTGTATGTGGCGATAGCAAGTTTTACAAGTGGTAAATCTGGCTTATTGTTAAAGAGGAATTATCTTTTGTGAAGTCTTTTAAGGCCATGACTCATTCAATTTAACCGGACATAGATAATATATAACATAGGGTATATAAATTTATCATTGTATACTTGTCATAATTCAAGTTGCATGTGCTGCATCGATGTTCGCTCACTCAGGTCACTTACTTATGTAAGCTTCTGGAAATTCATTATTTGTTCCCTTCCTGCAACTTGACTTATTTAGAGTATATTCATGTATATGAATAATATTCTTGCAATAATAGCTTTAAAGTATTGCATGCGGATAACTGAGGTGAAATTCCTGTTTTAGGATTATTGTCACTTTATTTTCCTGGTTAGACATATAGCTGACTGGTTTGTTTATTTGAATTATGATATTCATTAGTGCTACTGTTTTTTATAAAATAATTTTTGAATTGTTATTTTTTCACGGACGGAATTATGCGAGGAAAAATACCTAAAACGGAGCTGCTGGTGACTTTTGAGGTCGTCGCACGTTATGAAAGTTATACCAGAGCGGCAGAGGAGTTAGCGTTAACCCAAAGTGCAGTATTCAGACAAGTAAGTGCGCTGGAGGAATTTTTACATACTCCGTTATTTTCACACTCTAAAAAACGCATTTTTCTTAATGATGCAGGGAAGTATTACCTGGGGATAGTAAAAGAAACATTAAATAAGCTGGAACGCGATACCAATACCATTATGACCTGGCAGCCTACGGTTCAGGTTATTGAACTTGCCGTGAATCCTACGTTTAGTACCCACTGGTTAATCCCAAATTTACATGAATTCACAAAGTTACATCCCGATATTATTGTTAATATTCACTCTTTAGCTAATAACGGCGATTTTCTTAATCGGGAGTACGATGCTGTCATTATGCGCGAAAATTTTTGCGCGCCCTGGGCGGAAGTAGAATATCTCTTTGATGAGGAGATTTTGCCGGTATGCAGCGGCAGTTTGCTTGCAATGTCCGATCAAAAACTGTCAGTGGCAGAACTGCTTACAGAGTTACCACTTCTGCATCAAAGTACCCGTATTACTGGCTGGGAAGAGTGGTTTGCCTTATCTGGCGTTAGCAGTCCGCTGGTCAACAACGGACCACGTTTCGATTTGCTTTCAATGCTGATTGCCGCCGTGCGCTCTAATCTCGGCGTGGCGCTGTTACCACGGTTCGCTATTCAACATGATTTGGATAGTGGCGATATGGTGATTCCCTGTGATGTGCCTATTCGTACCGGTAATCGTTTTATTATGACGTGGCAGGAAGAGAAGTCTGACTCACCGCACTTGCAGCAATTTCGTGAATGGTTGCTGGCGAAATCGGTTGTACCGCAGGAGATGTAAAACCTGCGCCTGGCGGGATGCCAGGCGCAGTTATTACCAGTCGATACCCGGCTGGGCCTGAATGCCGTTATCAAAAGCATGTTTGACGGGGCGGATTTCGCTGACCGTATCCGCCATTTTTAATATCTGACTGTGGCAACCGCGTCCGGTGACAATGACACTTTGTTGTGCCGGGCGGTTTTGCAGAGAAGCGATCACTTCTTCGGTATCCAGATAATGGTAAGCCAGCATATAGGTCAGCTCATCAAGCACCACTAAGTCGTAACGCTTGTCAGCCAGCATCCGTTTGCTTTCCGACCAGACCTCTTTCGCCGCGTCGATATCCGCTTGCCGGTTCTGTGTCTCCCAGGTAAAACCGGTTCCCATAATATGAAACTCAACCCCCAGCGGCTGGAGAAGGTTGTATTCGCCGTTGTCCCATTGCCCCTTGATGTACTGCGCAACCCCCACCGTTTTGCCATGACCCACCGCGCGCGTCACAGTACCAAACGCGGCAGTGGATTTCCCTTTGCCATTGCCGGTGAAAACAATCAAAATCCCTTTTTTCTCTATCGCCGCCGCGATGCGCGTATCGACCTGTTCCTTCAATTTCTGCTGGCGCTGCACATGCCGTTCAGTTGAAATTCGCGCTTCCATTCATTTTCCTTAATGTCCCGCAGGGCAACTGGCGCAGCGGTGTTGCTGCTCAAACTGACTAAAGAAATTATTGCCTTTATCATCTACCAGGATGAATGCGGGCAGATTTTCCACTTCCATCATCCACACCGCTTCCATACCCAGCTCCGGGTATTCCAGGCAACGCAGACTTTTGACATATTCTTGCGCCAGTAACGCAGCTGCACCGCCAATACTACCCAGATTGAAGCCACCATGTTTGTGACAGGCATCGGTGACCTGCTGGCTGCGGTTACCTTTCGATAACATCACCAGACTGCCGCCAGCCGCCTGGAAGGTATCGACATAACCGTCCATTCGACCGCCCGTGGTTGGACCCAGTGAACCGCAGGCCATGTTCTCCGGTGTTTTCGCCGGGCCAGCGTAATAGACAATATGATGCTTCAGGTAATCCGGCATCGGTTCGCCGCTATCCAGCCGCGCTTTTATTTTGGCATGGGCGATATCGCGCGCCACTACGATGGGACCATTTAACGACACGCGGGTGCCTACCGGTAATCTGGCGAGATCCTGCATCACGTCACGCAACGGACGGTTTAGATCCAGTTGTACATGTGGCGCGTGATTTTCTTCCCGCAGTGAGGCTGGAATATATTGCCCCGGATTGTGTTCGAGTTTTTCCAGCCAGATACCGTGCTTGTTAATTTTTGCTTTGATATTGCGATCGGCAGAACAGGAGAGCGCCATAGCTATCGGGCAAGAGCCACCGTGACGCGGCAGACGAATGACGCGAATATCATGAGCGAAATATTTACCCCCAAATTGCGCACCAATACCAAATTGCTGACTGGCCTCGAGCAACACTTTTTCCAGCTCAATATCACGGAATGCTTGTCCCTGCTCGTTTCCGCTGGTGGGCAAATTGTCGTAATATTTCGTTGAGGCCAGCTTGGCAACTTTTAAGGTTTGATCGGCTGAAAGCCCTCCGACGACAAAGGCGATGTGGTAAGGCGGGCAGGCAGCGGTGCCCAGCGATTTCATTTTTTCGATTAAAAATGCGGTCAGTTTTTCTGGTTGCAATAAGGATTTGGTTTCCTGATAAAGTGCGGCTTTATTGGCGGAGCCGCCCCCTTTATTAACACAGAGAAAATGGTACTCATTACCAGCGACAGCGCTGATATCAATCTGCGCCGGGAGATTGGTTTGCGTATTGACTTCGGTATACATATCCAGCGGCGCATTTTGTGAAAAGCGCAGATTATTTTCCTGGAAAGTACTGTAAATGCCTTTGCTTAAGGCTTCAGCGTCGTTACCTCCCGTCCATATCTGTTGCCCTTTACTGGCAACAATAGTTGCGGTGCCGGTATCCTGACAGTTGGGTAATATCCCTTTTGCTGAGACTTCAGCATTACGTAATAACTGCAACGCAACGTATTTATCATTACTACTGGCCTGCGGATCGTTAAGAATGCTGGCGACCTGTTGCAAATGAGCGGAACGTAAGAAAAAAGAGGCTTCATAAAATGCCTGCCGGGCAAGCAGCGTTAATGCTTCAGGAGCGATTTTTATCACTTCTTCGCCGTCTAATTCCGTTACTGTAATATGTTGATCGCTAATTAATGTATATTCTGTACCGTCTTTATTTTGTAGAAACGGTTCTTGCCAGATAAATGGTTTGGACATATTTCACTTTTCACCTTAAACGTTAGTGTTACTTAATTGCCGTCTAACTTCATGATCCGGCTTATAAAAATGCGTAGTCATTGGCTTCTGATTGCTTAAGATCCCCCTCAGGGCAGAGCAACGTTCGATTCATTGGGTTTTAATGCTTTACCCCGACAACCCTCGCCGAAATGTTCGCCTTCCCACCGACTCACCATCGCAGCGCCCATTGCGTTGCTCATGACGTTTGTCGCGGAACGCCCCATATCAAGGAACGGATCAACGCCCATCAGCAAGATCAGCCCCGCTTCCGGAATATTGAACTGGTTGAGCGTGGCGGCGATAACCACCATTGAGGCGCGTGGTACGCCAGCCATTCCTTTCGAGGTCAACATCAGGATCAACAGCATGGTGATTTGCTCACCGATGGATAAATGGATATTGCAGGCCTGGGCGATGAAAACTGTGGCGAAGGAGCAGTAGGCCATTGATCCAACGAGATTAAATGAGTAGCCAATGGGTAAGACAAAGCTGGCAATTTTGGGGGAAACGCCAAATTGCTCCAGTTTTTCAAGCGTTCCCGGAAAAGCCGCTTCAGAACTGGATGTGGTAAATGCCAGCAGGGCGGGTTCCGAAAGGGCGCGGGTCAGGCGTCTGATGCAGGGGCCGACATAAACGATGGCCAGACCGATAAGCAGCACCCAAAGTAATAACATGGTGAAATAAAATTCACCCATAAAGATCCCGGCGCTCACCATAACTGCCAGTCCTCGTTCAGCAATCAATGCTGAAATAGCAGCGAATACGGTCAGGGGAGCGAAGAGCATGACGTAGCCAGTGAGCTTTAACATGGCATGTGCCAGCGAATCTAAGGCGTGAACGATGGCGCTGCCTTTCTCGCCAATCGCCGTCAGGCTACAGCCGAGGAAAATTGAGAACACCACGATTTGCAAAATTTCATTGTGCGCCATGGCATCGACAATGCTGGTGGGGAAAGCATGCGAAATAAATACTTTTAGCGTAAAGGGTTCTGACGCGACCACTCCGGTGGTTTCGGCTCCGTGTGCAACAAAATTAATTCCTGTGCCTGGCATGAAGAAATTTACTGTTATCAAGCCTAAGGCAATTGACAGCAATGAGGCGCAAATAAATAAAAAGAGTGTTTTAGAAAAAATACGACCAAGGGCTTTGGCATCTCCCATTTTAGCTATACCTACCACCAGGGTAGAGGCCACTAACGGAGCGATAATCATTTTTATCAGTCGTAAGAAAATCGTCGTGAATATCGATATTTCTTGCGCATAGAGTTTTGCGGTTTCCGGTGAAGCAGTGTTATTGAGCACTACGCCGATAATCACTCCAAGTACCAGCGCCAAAAGAATCATCGTGGTTAAACTTATTTTCTTCATTTTTTCCTCCATCAGGTGCACGGCGATAAATCAGAATCAGGAGAAGTAGATGCCTGAATAGAGATTCAGGCACCTACCTGCTATTACAACCTTACAAATAGCTGAAGTGTTGAACTGCAATAAGTGACGGGATGTCAGTTGGCTAAAAGTATTCGGATTTTTACAAATCGAAACTCATATTTAATAAAGGTGCATGTTGCTGTGCACCATAGACATCATTGTCACCTACATTCCCGGAGATAATATCTCGTGGCATGACGATTTTTACTGCGTTAGAAGGATCAAACCAGACAATACGGTGAATAAAGTCAGGTTCAACATGATATAAGCGCGCAATCAGTTCTGGGGTTAATTGCCCTGATGATTTAACTCGCTCATAGTTTTCTTTCGTTTTAAATAAAATATCTAAAACCAGTTCGTAAGGTCCGGCATTTTTCGAACGAATGACTTGCGCCAGTGAGACAATTGACTGTTTCATGCCTGAACTCCTTCTGGCGTCACCTGTTCAATATGGAAATCAAAACGCAGAGCGTCGTTGGCTTCAATCAGGTGATATATGGAAAATTCGTATACTGGCCCGCCCTGGATATCAGAAGGGGAGAACGGAAACGCCAGGTTGCCTGCGGTAGCGATGCGGTTTTCATAGCCGTAGTGCAGCATAGTAGAGCGCACCAGCGAGCAAACGCTGTTGGCAATCTCCTGGGTCGGCGCAACTACATCTAGGACAATCCCCAGCTCATGCCCGGCAGTTTGCATCGGTTCATGGTCGCCCATCACCCCGTTTTTGCCGTACAGGTGGAAATTGATGTGAATGCTGTCATCGTCGAGCGACAGGTTACGCGAAACGCTGGTTTTGACTTCATCGATGATTTTATCGATCCCGGCGATCATGATCGGGTCGCGCGTTCCGGCGATGGTCAGACAGCGGAAGCCCACCCGTCGCGCACCTTCCAGTTTCAGGGCATACGGCGTTTCTTCATGCTTAGAACCGCTGACGTACACTTCGCTGTCATTGACCGCTTTAAATGTGCAGCCTTTCAGGTTCAACACGCCGCCAGGTCCAGGCAGGAAGTAGGGATCGGATTTCTCATACAGTGTGTGTGCAGCCGCTGACGTTTCGGTAAATTTACGCTTCGGATTAAATGTCTTCAGCGTAAAGCCGTTGTCATCAATGATGCCCATCGCACAGTCAGAGCCTGAGCCGGGCGTTGCGGCGATTGCCGCGCATTCAAGGATTTTCCCACAATGCAGCGCCAGACCTTCATCAAAGCCTTGCATGATCGGAAGCGCAGCAAAGCAGGCCGGGTCGTAAGCGCGCCCGCCCAGCACCACTTGCGCGCCTTCTTTCAGCGCCTGCTGGAAGGGTTCGATGCCCATTTGCGCGACGATATACGTACTTTCGTCAATCGCGTCGTGGGTTAACGGCGGGACAAAATCCAGCGCCGTGATTTTGCCGTTATCCAGCGCCTGGTGGACGATGGCTTTGTCAACGTCTGCCGGGATCAGCGCCATCGAGAACGAGAGGTGCTCTTCCCGGGCAATCTCATGAATTATTTCTCGGCACCACTCCAGGTGTGGTGCGGCACCAGAACCGCCAGCCGTTCCGATCACCACCGGTATATTATTTTGCACGCCTGCGGTGATCATATAGCGCAGATCGCGCTTGACCCCTGCGCGATCGGTAAACGGTTTGCCTGCCCCGAGGTAGTGGGGGCCTGGATCGGAAGAGCCTGCATCAACGGCGATCAGATCGGGCGATTCTGCCATCGCTTTGCGGAAGCTCTCTTCCGGGAATCCATACCCGAGGATTGCCGTTGGCGATAAGACTTTAAAAGAACGAGCCATTTGTTAATCCTTAGCCTGCAACAGCGCGATAGTACGATTCATTTCGTTGAAGACGATATCGAGGCCTTCGTCAAAGCCCATCCCTGGTTTTACCAGCATACGCATGGGGCGAGCGGCAAGGGCGACGTGGACACAGGTGCGGGCACTGACATCAGTTTCATTGCAGGTGCCGCCCTGGTACGCTTCCATGTTGTGGCTGTTGCAATAAAGAACTGCATCGACGATGTTGTGAATACTGCCCAGATCCGGGGTTTTGATTTGCACCATGTGGCAACTGGCGGCATCGGTGAAATCAACAATATCCTGGTAGGTGTTACACCATTCATCGGCCACTAGTTTCACGCCGGAACCGAGGCGCGTCAGCTCTTTGGTAATCGCGGTCAGCAGGCGAATTTGATCGGGCTTGTTACCGGCATCGACCGGACCTTCAATGTAGAGCGGCAGGCCTTGCGCTTCTTTTTCCAGGCTGGCGATGTATTGCGCACAGCGAAGCGGATCCATATCGAAGATCAGACCGATAGTGCCGTATACATCGATGTGCAGGGTAGGGTGGTAGCGTGCGCTGGTGCGCTTGCTCAGAATACGATCCGACAGCCAGCGGACATATTCGCGCAGTTTTTCACCTTTAAAGCCCAGTTTCTCTTCGACGTTATTAATCAGTGCATGGGGCAGCACGTCGATGCCCTTAAGGATCATCTTATCGACGGCGATATATCGATCGTCGCCGCTCTGACCAAATAATGGAATGGATTCCGCCACGCGTGGCAACTGCCATTCATCACAGACCACTTCAGTTTTCAGACGGCCGGTTGCCAGCGCGGTAGCATCAAGCAGCGCCTGTGATAATCCGTAGCGCACGGCGGTATGCAGCAAGTTGCCGTCAATACGCAATTTGTCGAAGAAACGGGCATTCGGCAGGAAAGTATCCACATCGCGGCCTACCAGTAATGGCTTGATATGGTCGTTGAGGAACGGAATAAAGTGCTCCGCGAGGAACAGTGGATCGCGACCACCTGCCCCGGAATACTGTACGGCAGCACAGTCACCTACGGCGACCGCGCCGTTTTCCAGAATCAACTGTACCGATACGCACTCCCCGGCCTGACGTACGGCGTTAAACCCCTGTGTTACTGGCTCCCCGGTATAAAAAAAACCGTCGTGACCCGCTCCGTTTTTTATCGCCTGCTGGTCATCGAAATAGAATGAGGAGTAGCCAGCGGTAAAAAGGGCCTGTTTTATTTTCATTATGGTCTTCCTATTAATTTACTGTGGGATACAGCATTGATGTCATCTACAACCATCTGGAATGTCGGTTGGCGTCCTTCAAAGCGTGCGCGTTCCGCAACGTAATCGTGGTGGAGGTCGAGAATATCTTTTGGCAATGGAACGGCTCCGGCTTCCAGTACGCGTATCGCGCCGGTGTTGTCACGGACCGGAAGAATTTTGCCCGCGTTACACGCGGCTGGTGCAAATGGCACATCCAGTACGCCCGCTTCAAATGCCAGCACCGTACCGCGCGCAATATCACCATTACCCAGTTCGAACACTTTATTCAGTACCGCGCGAACCTCGCTCTTAATCAGTTCAATTTCCAGTTCAACCGCAGGGCACGGCGGGAATTTCTGCTCATTGACCATGTTGAGCATCTGGCGGGAGGCTTTCAGCCCCTGAATGTTGGCAGCGGCAGTCGGGATTCCCCAGGCTTCGTGAGGGCTTTTGGTGATGACTTTGGTGGCACCAGACATCCCCGCGACGGCTGCACCCCAGGAGATAATGGCGAACGCTTTCGATTCGTCTTCCGGAAAGCCGCCCATCCACTGGTGAAATACGGTACTTAATTCATAGTCGGTATAGCCATAGTTCTGAAAGTATTCGTGTGCAAGTTCACGCAGAGACTGGATCGCCGCGACATCCTGCGTCAGGCTGCCGACCTGTCCATAACCAACGGTGATAGATTTCACACCCTGTTCCAGCGCCAGTAATCCTTCGATTATCGCGATAGAGTGCGAGATAAACGGCGGGATCAGCGTACCCGTTAGTGGGCCAAATGGTTCGCGGTTGATGCGGATCCCGTGTTCTTCATACATCCCCATTAAACGGTCGCAGTACTGCCAGTCGCGGATCGATTTTTCCAGCGTTACGCGCTTGGCATACGGAATATTGTAGGAAATGCCGCCGCCTTCATAACTGGTAAAGCCGCTGGCCATCGAGATTTCAGCCAGCAGACGCGCATCTGGCGTGCCGTGGCGGATCTGTAGCGGTTTTTGCAGAGTTTCGGTGAGGCGACGGCAAGCTGCGACGCCGTGGTTAACGACCGGTAAACCGTTCAGTTTAGAGGTTCCGGCTTCGATGGATTTTTTAATCCCTACAGCAGCTTCTTCGTACCGATTCAGACGGGTATATGCATCGATGGTGCTCGGCAGCAGATCGCACTCTTCTTGTAGTGTTTTCAGTAGTTCGATGTGTTCGTCCATCAGCGCCACGCCTGCGCGCGGTTGGCTAAGAGTTTTACCTTCCTTGTCTGCTTTCAGCAGGGCAAGAGAGAAGCGTTTATGCTCAGGAATGGTTTGTTGGTATTTAACGCCATCTTCAAAGTTTTCAACATCCTTGCCGGTTTCCCAGGTTTTCAATACCTGTTGCCGCTCGGTCATGAATTCGTTATGGGTTAATTTCTTATTTCGAAGTTCCATTGATTGCAGCCTTAATTGTTATAGGGTTAAGCATTGAATACTGGTGCGCGCGGCGGCCAGTGGATCGACTCTGGCGACGTTTGCCAGCAGTGGTAATAGCCCCCGGGAATCGCGGTAATATTCAAATTCGGTCGGTAAGAGAATGCGTTTACCGTCGTCGTTTAACTCGCGGTATTTCAACCAGTGATGCATATCGAACTGACTGGCACGCGAGAGCCATCCGCCGGAACCCACGACTTTACGCACGGTTGTCAGGTCACGTCCCATCTGTAAATCGACATTGCCGACGCAGGTGCAGACCTCTTTTTTGGTGCCCGCATGTCTTTCGGTGGCATAACCCACACACAGTCCGGCCAGGACGGTATCGAAATATTTTTCTTCTGCATTCGCGGGTAAGTAGTCGGGATGAGCGACTAGATGACGGAGGTAATGATAAAAAGCGTCCAGCTGTGCGGGTTGCTGAGCAAAATTCACATTGACTAACTCTTTCGCACTTTCACCAACCACCATTGCCGAGACGCGCATTCCCAGATCGCCTTCCACCGTCCGTTTCACGAAGGGTTCCGGTACGCCATGTAAAACAGTGTCGGGCGAGAGCGTGTTGGCACAGGCTGAATAGACATCGGTGGTTGCGCCGCCCATGTCGATCAGCATGAACTCTTTCCAGCTGTGATCGACGTTACTGATTGCCTTAACCAGTTCAAAGACCGTCCATGGTGTCGGCATTGGTTCTTCGCCTGTTTTATCAACAATGACATCCAGCCCTTTCCCTTTAACGATGCGTTTAAGGAATATGTCGCAGATAGCCTGGCGTGCAGCTAAAGGGTTCGGATGGTCAAGATCGGGCAGAACGTTGTCGACGATGGTCAGGTCTTTATGCCCTAGGATCTCCTGCACCTCGTCCTGAATATCCCGGTTTCCGGCATAAATAATGGCGCAGTCGAGTTTGGATTCTGCCAGCACACGGGCGTTATTCAGGCCGTAGCTTTCTTCTCCGCCGTCGGTGCCGCCGGTGAACAAGAGAATATCGGGCTGCGTTTCTTCCAGTGCCTGGATATCACGGCGGTTCAGCTTGTAGGCGTAATATTGCGCAATTTTAGCCCCCGCAGAGTGAGCGGTTACTTTCGCGGTTTCCAGGGTGATAGAAGGCACCAATCCCATTGCGGCAACCGCCAGCCCACCTTTGGCAGAGGAGGAATACTTCAATGTAACCTCACCGCTGTTAAACAGGGGGAGGGCATTATCTACGTTTAACACCAGGTTCAGGCTGGAGAAAAACCCCTTCGCCAGATGATGGGTGGTGGTTGGGGTCAGTACGTGGTTAACCAACGTTAACGCGTCCCCCTCCCGGGCGAAGAGGGCTGCTTTGGTCCACGTCGAACCAATATCGACAGAGACGATTTGCATCAGATTGCCTCTTCAAGAATGCGAGTATCAACGTTATGACGTTGGTTGATATCGTGGGCCATCAGCTGACAAACATCTTCTAAGTCATGACTTGGGGAAAAGACGCGATCAAATCCCATCTCTTTGAACTTGGTTTCCACGTCAGCGAAGTCATGTTTTCCGACCACCAGGTTACCGCCCACATAGAGCAGGATGTTACCCAGCCCACGCTCGATGCAGCGTTCGCGCATGCCCAGACAATCGATATCGCCATGCCCATAGATAGAGGAGACGACAATCGCGTCAGCACCAGTTTCAATGGCAGCATCAATATATTCGTCCTGGCTGACCATTACGCCCAGATTAATAACTCTGAAGTCATGGTTGCTAAAAACGCGGTCCAGAACTTTATTGCCTACTGCATGGCAGTCCGCGCCAATAACGCCAATCACAAGTGTTGCTTTCTTCATGGGTAATCCTTTGTAAGACAGAGAGTAAAATAAGTTACACACGTCGTATTTATGGCCGCTCATAACGGCACAGGTTTAATATCACAGGAGTGTCTTTATCTGACCGTAATGTTGCAATTGATCTATTTTCAAAATGTCTTTCGGGAAATGATTGTTTAAAGTGTGTTTTCAAATTCTCATTTTAATTCAGTGTGTTATGTCAACTAATGTCATGAATGTTAAATTTTTAAAATTAACTTGATTTGATGTATTGAGATAATTGTGATCAACTTCTAATTTGCATTTTTGTGACGTGGCTTTAGCCATGAGTAAATGCATTTCATAAAAGTTAAGTCGAATTTCACTGCAATTCATCTCTGCTTAATGTAAAAATAATGTTGAAAATAACAAATAATTAATGATTCATGCGAATTATGACCTTTGTTAGCTCTTTTGATTTTTCGTAAAAAAGAAAAGTACATGAAGGTGCTACCAGTACGAGTAACGTTAATCAAAAGTTTTATTACGTCTGGCAATAACGCAGGCCATTTTCGCGACTGGGTGGATTTAATCAGTATAATCCTCATACAATAGGTCAGGATTTACTGAACCGTTAACGGGGATTTGGTGTTGAAATTTAGAAATGGCGGAGTCAATTAATGAAGACAATATCGGAAAAATGACAGTGTCAGAATTAATTTCAATTAATCCTTCTCGTTGTTGACCAAAAAAGATATTTATCTTGATTTCATTTGTACTACGGCAATCAATATGCAGTAATTTTTGATCGCTGAGATTTTCTGTTTCATAAATGTTTTTGGCGATAGTCGGATGTATTGATGCCAGACATCTGCTCAGATAAGCCAGATCCTTTAGGGAACACCCCGCTGAGTAGAGGATGTCAGAGAATTTTTGTGTGTCAACTGTTGTCTCTGAAGCGTATGTTGCATTGACAGGAAGGGTGTTGAAAGAGATTTGAGATGGGATCATTATTTAAATCTTTCCGTGAGTAATAAAAATTAATCCCCGGGCATTGTTTGGCAATATTTGCCACAGGGAATATATAAAAATTAAAGTATTTGATTGGCATCGGTTAACTGATCAATAACCAGTGCCAGATTGGTAAACATTTTGAAAAAGCGATACTGGCTCGGAATATCTCTTTCAAAGACGAAACATTCAATGTCATTGTTTGAAAAATAAAGGACTAGTGTTGCTGATTCGTCAGGAAAAATATGGAAATATATCTGGTTACCAGAAGGAGGATAATCCAGAAGAAGGGTATCTTTGCCCGTCACATACCTGTTGTGGTCGTGGATGCTGCGCTCACACTTCATCAGAGGTGTCATGATACTCATGTATTCATCTGATGTTAATATATTAAAATCACCATCCATTTTAAAGAAACGATAAAGTAACAGTACATCCTCTTGCGTAACCGGTTCGTTTGTTTTTAGAGGGAAATAAGTGGGAACCAGAAGATGAGGTTCTAATCTATTTTGTTGAGCGCTATAACTAAATTTGAACATAAATTCCGGATCGCTCATCAATTGAGCGACATAATTATGCCTGGCTTCAAAAATTTTAACTTTTATCAGGTTAAATAAGTCTGTTTCGTCATCCTGTATTAAAAGACATTGACCATAGCAGCCAGGCTTTTTTTCATTATAAGCAGAAACGGTTATTCTGTCAGGAGTGTCAACGTTATATCCAAAAGCCAGATAGTGACCTTCCTCATCGAGATTTGTTTCCAGGTTATTTAAATTCATCACATGAAGTGTTTGCAATGCTGATTCAATGAGCTGTTGACTCTCTGAGGTAAATGTTTCGCGCTGCGTTGTATAAAGTGTATCGATTCCAACGACTATCCGATGTGGATCAAGGATGGCGGCAATCATCTTTATTACCTGCACAGTCATGGGTGATGTCATTGATTCTTTATCTGTTTTTAGAGGATCATTAGATGGCCAACCTGAGAAGCGATTGACAGCAGAACTGATATTATCAGGACTCATAGCAGCAACCTCATTGTAATCAAGCGAGGCGCTGAGCGTACTCGGCTATAGAAAAACTAACTTGCAAAAATCGCTCATTTTTCATTTATCAGGCGAAAGTGGTCTCTGTTCACTCAGAAACAATCACTCCCGCTAAGTCATACCTGTTTCATCGATACATTTAAGTGATTATTACTAATGAAACAATAACATAACGGGCTTACGGCCGGTGCTCATAAAGGCAACAATCAATTAACTTTGATAAAAATATGTTATGTAAAATAGCAACAAATTGGCTAATCTAATCAATTGGTATTATAAAAAGTGGATAGGGCGGTTCTGTTAAATAAAACACTGGTTTTTTATCTATACCTTTTCATTGTAATAATTGTGTTGCATAAATATTTCACAATAAATTAACAATAAAATCACCAATGATCTATGATTTATACATAATTAACATATTTGGTTGGTTTTGATATAAATCAATTTTTAATTCTTGAAAAAAATCTGCAAAACACGATAAATTGTCGTAGATCAAATTGGTGAGATCGTGACAATTTCGCTATAAATTGATCACTGTCGAAAAATGCAAATTTGCTCAATAAAAACCTGTTTATTGTAAGGATTTTGCGGCGTAATATAATTACGGGATCAATTTGGTTTATTCATTAACATATTTGTAACTTTTTTATCATTGTCTTTTCCTCTTTTGATGAAATGGCAACGATAGAGGCGAGCAAATAATTTTGTATTGGGGCATGCGTGTGACCCTTTCTAACGGGGTTCACTCTCGGAGTCTTCATGCGATGAGCAAGGAGTCATGATGTTAGATATAGTCGAACTGTCGCGCTTACAGTTTGCCTTGACCGCGATGTACCACTTCCTTTTTGTGCCACTGACGCTCGGTATGGCGTTCCTGCTGGCCATTATGGAAACGGTCTACGTCCTTTCCGGCAAACAGATTTATAAAGATATGACCAAGTTCTGGGGCAAGTTGTTTGGTATCAACTTCGCTCTGGGTGTGGCTACCGGTCTGACTATGGAGTTCCAGTTCGGGACTAACTGGTCTTACTATTCCCACTATGTAGGGGATATCTTCGGTGCGCCGCTGGCAATCGAAGGTCTAATGGCCTTCTTCCTCGAATCCACCTTTGTAGGTCTGTTCTTCTTCGGTTGGGATCGTCTGGGTAAAGTTCAGCATATGTGTGTCACTTGGCTGGTGGCGCTCGGTTCAAACCTGTCCGCACTGTGGATTCTGGTTGCGAACGGCTGGATGCAAAACCCAATCGCGTCCGATTTCAACTTTGAAACTATGCGTATGGAGATGGTGAGCTTCTCCGAGCTGGTGCTTAACCCGGTTGCTCAGGTGAAATTCGTTCACACTGTAGCGTCTGGTTATGTGACTGGCGCGATGTTCATCCTCGGTATCAGCGCATGGTATATGCTGAAAGGTCGTGACTTCGCCTTCGCTAAACGCTCCTTTGCTATCGCTGCCAGCTTCGGTATGGCTGCCGTTCTGTCTGTTATTGTTCTGGGTGATGAATCTGGTTACGAAATGGGCGACGTGCAGAAAACCAAACTGGCTGCTATTGAAGCCGAGTGGGAAACGCAACCTGCGCCTGCTGCCTTTACTCTGTTCGGCATTCCTGATCAGGAAGAGGAGACGAACAAATTTGCGATCCAGATCCCTTACGCGCTGGGCATCATTGCAACGCGTTCCGTGGATACTCCAGTTATCGGCCTGAAAGAACTGATGGTGCAGCATGAAGAACGCATTCGTAACGGGATGAAGGCGTACTCTCTGCTCGAACAACTGCGTTCTGGTTCTACCGACCAGGCGGTTCGTGACCAGTTCAATAGCATGAAGAAAGACCTCGGTTACGGTCTGCTGCTGAAACGCTATACGCCAAACGTGGCTGATGCGACTGAAGCGCAGATTCAACAGGCAACCAAAGACTCCATTCCGCGTGTAGCGCCGCTGTACTTCGCGTTCCGTATCATGGTGGCGTGTGGCTTCCTGCTGCTGGCAATCATCGCGCTCTCTTTCTGGAGTGTCATCCGCAACCGCATTGGCGAGAAAAAATGGCTGCTGCGCGCCGCGCTGTACGGTATTCCGCTGCCGTGGATTGCTGTAGAAGCGGGCTGGTTCGTGGCTGAATATGGCCGCCAACCGTGGGCTATCGGTGAAGTGCTGCCGACAGCTGTGGCGAACTCGTCACTGACCGCAGGCGATCTCATCTTCTCAATGGTGCTGATTTGCGGCCTGTATACCCTGTTCCTGGTGGCAGAATTGTTCTTAATGTTCAAGTTTGCACGCCTCGGCCCAAGCAGCCTGAAAACCGGTCGCTATCACTTTGAGCAGTCTTCCACGACTACTCAGCCGGCACGCTAAGACAGGAGTCGTCAAATGATCGATTATGAAGTATTGCGTTTTATCTGGTGGCTGCTGGTTGGCGTTCTGCTGATTGGTTTTGCAGTCACTGACGGTTTCGACATGGGGGTGGGCATGCTCACCCGTTTCCTCGGTCGTAACGACACCGAGCGTCGAATTATGATTAACTCCATTGCACCACACTGGGACGGTAACCAGGTTTGGCTGATCACCGCGGGCGGCGCACTCTTTGCTGCCTGGCCGATGGTCTATGCCGCTGCGTTCTCCGGATTCTATGTGGCGATGATCCTCGTGCTGGCGTCTTTGTTCTTCCGTCCGGTCGGTTTTGACTACCGCTCCAAGATTGAAGAAACCCGCTGGCGTAACATGTGGGACTGGGGCATCTTCATTGGTAGCTTCGTTCCGCCGTTGGTGATTGGTGTAGCGTTCGGTAACCTGTTGCAGGGCGTACCGTTCAACGTTGATGAATATCTGCGTCTGTACTACACCGGTAACTTCTTCCAGCTGCTTAACCCGTTCGGCCTGCTGGCTGGCGTGGTGAGCGTAGGGATGATCATTACTCAGGGCGCGACTTACCTGCAAATGCGTACCGTGGGCGAACTGCACCTGCGTACCCGTGCAACGGCTCAGGTGGCGGCACTGGTGACACTGGTCTGTTTCGCACTGGCTGGCGTATGGGTGATGTACGGTATCGATGGTTATGTCGTGAAATCGACAATGGACCATTACGCAGCCTCTAACCCGCTGAATAAAGAAGTGGTTCGTGAAGCTGGCGCATGGCTGGTTAACTTCAACAACACGCCAATTCTGTGGGCTATTCCGGCACTGGGTGTGGTTCTGCCGCTGCTGACCATCCTGACTGCACGTATGGATAAAGCCGCGTGGGCGTTTGTGTTCTCCTCCCTGACGCTGGCCTGCATCATCCTGACTGCCGGTATCGCAATGTTCCCGTTTGTGATGCCGTCCAGCACCATGATGAACGCAAGTCTGACAATGTGGGATGCAACATCCAGCCAGCTGACGCTTAACGTCATGACCTGGGTTGCGGTGGTTCTGGTACCGATCATTCTGCTCTACACCGCCTGGTGTTACTGGAAAATGTTCGGTCGTATCACCAAAGAAGATATTGAACGTAACACCCACTCTCTGTACTAAGTAAGGAGCTAAAAATGTGGTATTTCGCATGGATTCTGGGAACGCTTCTTGCCTGTTCGTTTGGGGTAATCACCGCGCTGGCGCTTGAGCACGTCGAATCAGGCAAAGCCGGTCAAGAAGACATCTGATGAGTAAGATTATCGCAACCTTGTATGCGGTAATGGACAAGCGCCCCCTGCGGGCGCTTTCCTTCGTGATGGCGCTTCTGTTAGCCGGATGTATGTTTTGGGATCCATCACGTTTCGCCGCGAAGACCAGTGAACTGGAAATCTGGCATGGTTTATTGCTGATGTGGGCCGTCTGTGCTGGTGTGATTCACGGCGTGGGCTTTCGTCCGCAGAAGGTTCTTTGGCAAGGGATTTTTTGCCCATTGCTTGCCGATATTGTTCTCATTGTCGGGCTGATTTTCTTCTTCTTTTAAATCAGAATTCTCTTTAAAAAATTATGGGCCGCTCCAGGCCCATAAATTTTTACGCTCCCTTAACTTGCCCTCATTCCCAAACCTCAATCGCGCGCGTATAGTAGCAGCGTTTAAAAGCTCTAACTTTTGTTGCATTACCGGGATGTAAAGTGAATACAACGCTGTTTCGATGGCCGGTTCGTGTCTACTATGAAGATACCGATGCCGGTGGTGTGGTGTACCACGCCAGTTACGTCGCTTTTTATGAAAGAGCACGCACAGAGATGCTGCGTCATCATCACTTCAGTCAACAGGCGCTGATGGCTGAACGCGTTGCCTTTGTGGTACGTAAAATGACGGTGGAATATTACGCACCTGCGCGGCTCGACGATATGCTCGAAATACAGACTGAAATAACATCAATGCGTGGCACCTCTTTGGTTTTCACGCAACGTATTGTCAACGCCGAGAATACTTTGCTGAATGAAGCAGAGGTTCTGGTTGTTTGCGTTGACCCACTCAAAATGAAGCCTCGTGCGCTTCCCAAGTCTATTGTCGCGGAGTTTAAGCAGTGACTGACATGAATATCCTTGATTTGTTCCTGAAGGCTAGCCTTCTGGTTAAACTTATCATGTTGATTTTGATTGGTTTTTCAATCGCATCCTGGGCCATTATTATCCAGCGGACCCGTATTCTTAACGCAGCGGCGCGCGAAGCCGAAGCGTTTGAAGATAAATTCTGGTCTGGAATCGAACTCTCTCGCCTCTATCAAGAGAGCCAGGGGAAACGGGATAATCTGACTGGTTCGGAACAAATCTTTTACAGCGGGTTCAAAGAGTTTGTGCGCCTGCATCGTGCCAATAGCCATGCGCCGGAAGCCGTAGTGGAAGGGGCGTCGCGTGCTATGCGTATCTCCATGAACCGTGAACTTGAAAATCTGGAAACGCACATTCCGTTCCTCGGTACGGTTGGCTCCATCAGCCCGTATATTGGTCTGTTTGGTACGGTCTGGGGGATCATGCACGCCTTTATCGCCCTCGGGGCGGTAAAACAAGCAACACTGCAAATGGTTGCGCCCGGTATCGCAGAAGCGTTGATTGCGACGGCAATTGGTCTGTTCGCCGCAATTCCGGCGGTAATGGCTTATAACCGTCTCAACCAGCGCGTAAACAAACTGGAACTGAATTACGACAACTTTATGGAAGAGTTTACCGCGATTCTGCACCGCCAGGCGTTTACCGTTAGCGAGAGCAACAAGGGGTAAGCCATGGCCAGAGCGCGTGGACGAGGTCGTCGCGATCTCAAGTCCGAAATCAACATTGTACCGTTGCTGGACGTACTGCTGGTGCTGTTGCTGATCTTTATGGCGACAGCGCCCATCATCACCCAGAGCGTGGAGGTCGATCTGCCAGACGCTACTGAATCACAGGCGGTGAGCAGTAACGATAATCCGCCAGTGATTGTTGAAGTGTCTGGTATTGGTCAGTACACCGTGGTGGTTGAGAAAGATCGCCTGGAGCGTTTGCCACCAGAGCAGGTGGTGGCGGAAGTGTCCAGCCGTTTCAAGGCCAACCCGAAAACGGTCTTTCTGATCGGTGGCGCAAAAGATGTGCCTTACGATGAAATAATTAAAGCACTGAACTTGTTACATAGTGCGGGTGTGAAATCGGTTGGTTTAATGACGCAGCCTATCTAAACATCTGCGTTTCCCTTGCTTGAAAGAGAGCGGGTAACAGGCGAACAGTTTTTGGAAACCGAGAGTGTCAAAGGCAACCGAACAAAACGACAAGCTCAAGCGGGCGATAATTATTTCAGCAGTGCTGCATGTCATCTTATTTGCGGCGCTGATCTGGAGTTCGTTCGATGAGAATATAGAAGCTTCAGCCGGAGGCGGCGGTGGTTCATCCATCGACGCTGTCATGGTTGATTCAGGTGCGGTAGTTGAGCAGTACAAACGCATGCAAAGCCAGGAATCAAGCGCGAAGCGTTCTGATGAGCAGCGCAAGATGAAGGAACAGCAGGCTGCTGAAGAACTGCGTGAGAAACAAGCGGCTGAACAGGAACGCCTGAAGCAACTTGAGAAAGAGCGGTTAGCTGCTCAGGAACAGAAAAAGCAGGCTGAAGAAGCCGCAAAACAGGCCGAGTTAAAGCAGAAGCAAGCGGAAGAAGCGGCAGCGAAAGCGGCGGCAGATGCTAAAGCGAAGGCCGAAGCGGATGCTAAAGCTGCGGAAGAAGCTGCGAAGAAAGCGGCTGCAGACGCGAAGAAAAAAGCAGAAGCAGAAGCCGCCAAAGCCGCAGCCGAAGCGCAGAAAAAAGTCGAGGCAGCCGCGGCGGCACTGAAGAAGAAAGCGGAAGCGGCAGAAGCAGCTGCAGCTGAAGCAAGAAAGAAAGCGGCAACTGAAGCTGCTGAAAAAGCCAAAGCAGAAGCTGAGAAGAAAGCGGCTGCTGAAAAGGCTGCAGCTGAGAAGAAAGCGGCTGCTGAAAAGGCTGCAGCTGATAAGAAAGCGGCAGCAGAGAAAGCTGCAGCCGACAAAAAAGCAGCAGAAAAAGCGGCTGCTGAAAAGGCAGCAGCTGATAAGAAAGCAGCGGCAGAAAAAGCCGCCGCAGACAAAAAAGCGGCAGCTGCAAAAGCAGCAGCTGAAAAAGCCGCTGCAGCAAAAGCTGCCGCAGAGGCAGATGATATTTTCGGTGAGCTAAGCTCTGGTAAGAATGCACCGAAAACGGGGGGAGGGGCGAAAGGGAACAATGCTTCGCCAGCCGGGAGTGGTAATACTAAAAACAATGGCGCATCAGGGGCCGATATCAATAACTATGCCGGGCAGATTAAATCTGCTATCGAAAGTAAGTTCTATGACGCATCGTCCTATGCAGGCAAAACCTGTACGCTGCGCATAAAACTGGCACCCGATGGTATGTTACTGGATATCAAACCTGAAGGTGGCGATCCCGCACTTTGTCAGGCTGCGTTGGCAGCAGCTAAACTTGCGAAGATCCCGAAACCACCAAGCCAGGCAGTATATGAAGTGTTCAAAAACGCGCCATTGGACTTCAAACCGTAATCGCGATGTTGACTGTTCCGACGGTCAACATCAGGCACCGGTTGCCACGGGGTTCTGGTAGTTTTGTGTATTTTAGTTTGTTAACATTCTGCTAAATTATCGTGGGCCATCGGTCCAGATAAGGGAGATATGATGAAGCAGGCATTACGAGTAGCATTTGGTTTTCTCATACTGTGGGCATCAGTTCTGCATGCTGAAGTCCGCATTGTGATCGACAGCGGTGTAGATTCCGGTCGTCCTATTGGAGTTGTTCCTTTCCAGTGGGCGGGTCCTGGTGCGGCACCTGAAGATATTGGCGGCATCGTTGCTGCTGACTTGCGTAACAGCGGTAAATTTAATCCGTTAGATCGCGCTCGTCTGCCACAGCAGCCGGGTAGTGCGCAGGAAGTACAACCAGCTGCATGGTCCGCACTGGGCATTGACGCTGTAGTTGTCGGTCAGGTCACTCCGAATCCGGATGGTTCTTACAATGTTGCTTATCAACTTGTTGACACTGGCGGCGCACCGGGTACTGTACTTGCTCAGAACTCGTACAAAGTGAACAAGCAGTGGCTGCGTTATGCTGGTCATACCGCCAGTGATGAAGTGTTTGAAAAACTGACCGGCATTAAAGGTGCGTTCCGTACCCGTATTGCCTACGTTGTTCAGACCAACGGCGGTCAGTTCCCGTATGAACTGCGCGTATCTGACTATGACGGTTACAACCAGTTTGTCGTTCACCGTTCACCGCAGCCGCTGATGTCTCCGGCGTGGTCACCAGACGGTTCTAAACTGGCTTATGTGACCTTCGAAAGCGGTCGTTCCGCGCTGGTCATCCAAACGCTGGCAAATGGCGCTGTACGTCAGGTGGCTTCATTCCCGCGTCACAACGGTGCACCTGCATTCTCGCCAGACGGCAGCAAACTGGCATTCGCCTTGTCGAAAACCGGTAGTCTGAACCTGTACGTAATGGATTTGGCTTCTGGTCAGATCCGCCAGGTGACGGATGGTCGCAGTAACAATACCGAACCGACCTGGTTCCCGGACAGCCAGAACCTGGCATTTACTTCTGACCAGGCCGGTCGTCCACAGGTTTATAAAGTGAATATCAACGGCGGTGCGCCACAACGTATTACCTGGGAAGGTTCGCAGAACCAGGATGCGGATGTCAGCAGCGACGGTAAATTTATGGTAATGGTCAGCTCCAATGGTGGGCAGCAGCACATTGCCAAACAAGATCTGGCAACGGGAGGCGTACAAGTTCTGTCGTCCACGTTCCTGGATGAAACGCCAAGTCTGGCACCTAACGGCACTATGGTAATCTACAGCTCTTCTCAGGGGATGGGATCCGTGCTGAATTTGGTTTCTACAGATGGGCGTTTCAAAGCGCGTCTTCCGGCAACTGATGGACAGGTCAAATTCCCTGCCTGGTCGCCGTATCTGTGATAATAATTAATTGAATAGTAAAGGAATCATTGAAATGCAACTGAACAAAGTGCTGAAAGGGCTGATGATTGCTCTGCCTGTTATGGCAATTGCGGCATGTTCTTCCAACAAGAACGCCAGCAATGACGGCAGCGAAGGCATGCTGGGTGCCGGCACTGGTATGGATGCGAACGGCGGCAATGGCAACATGTCTTCCGAAGAGCAGGCTCGTCTGCAAATGCAACAGCTGCAGCAGAACAACATCGTTTACTTCGATCTGGACAAGTACGATATCCGTTCTGACTTCGCTCAAATGCTGGATGCACACGCAAACTTCCTGCGTAGCAACCCGTCTTACAAAGTCACCGTAGAAGGTCACGCGGACGAACGTGGTACTCCGGAATACAACATCTCCCTGGGTGAACGTCGTGCGAACGCCGTTAAGATGTACCTGCAGGGTAAAGGCGTTTCTGCAGACCAGATCTCCATCGTTTCTTACGGTAAAGAAAAACCTGCAGTACTGGGTCATGACGAAGCGGCATACTCCAAAAACCGTCGTGCGGTACTGGTTTACTAAGAGAATTGCATGAGCAGTAACTTCAGACATCAACTATTGAGTCTGTCGTTACTGGTTGGTATAGCGGCCCCCTGGGCCGCTTTTGCTCAGGCACCAATCAGTAGTGTCGGCTCAGGCTCGGTCGAAGACCGCGTCACTCAACTTGAGCGTATTTCAAATGCTCACAGCCAGCTTTTAACCCAACTCCAGCAACAACTCTCTGATAATCAATCCGATATTGATTCCCTGCGTGGCCAGATTCAGGAAAATCAGTATCAACTGAATCAGGTCGTGGAGCGGCAAAAGCAGATCCTGTTGCAGATCGACAGCCTCAGCAGCGGTGGTGCAGCGGCGCAATCAACCAGCGGTGATCAAAGCGGTGCGGCGGCATCAACGACGCCGACAGCTGATGCTGGTACTGCGAATGCTGGCGCGCCGGTGAAAAGCGGCGATGCAAACACGGATTACAATGCAGCAATTGCGCTGGTGCAGGATAAATCCCGCCAGGATGACGCAATGGTGGCATTTCAGAATTTCATCAAAAATTACCCTGATTCAACTTACCTGCCAAACGCCAATTATTGGCTGGGTCAGTTAAACTACAACAAGGGTAAAAAAGATGATGCGGCGTACTATTTTGCTTCGGTAGTAAAAAACTATCCGAAGTCACCAAAGGCTGCAGATGCGATGTTTAAAGTCGGCGTCATCATGCAGGACAAAGGTGACACCGCAAAAGCGAAAGCCGTATACCAGCAGGTTATCAGTAAATACCCTGGTACTGATGGCGCTAAACAGGCACAAAAACGTCTGAACGCGATGTAATGCATAACACACGACCAGAAGTCGCATTATTTCTGGTCGTGTCGTGCGAATCATAAGCAGTTGAGTGATCTACATCGAAATTTTTGTTGCGCTCAAGTCTGAAATCAGTAATATATGCCGCCGTTGCCACGGGATATCAAACAAACCGAAAGCAACGAAAAAGTGGGTCGTTAGCTCAGTTGGTAGAGCAGTTGACTTTTAATCAATTGGTCGCAGGTTCGAATCCTGCACGACCCACCAATCGCTAAGGTGGAAGCGGTAGTAAAACGTGAAGGATAACGTTGCGTCAGCAACGGCCCGAAGGGCGAGACGAAGTCGAGTCATCCTGCACGACCCACCACTAACCTAGTTAGTTGTAGTATCCAGCGTAGTATCGGGTGATTAGCTCAGCTGGGAGAGCACCTCCCTTACAAGGAGGGGGTCGGCGGTTCGATCCCGTCATCACCCACCACCGGGTCGTTAGCTCAGTTGGTAGAGCAGTTGACTTTTAATCAATTGGTCGCAGGTTCGAATCCTGCACGACCCACCACTAATTACGGTGGGTTCGGTGGAAGTAGTTTGTAGTATCCAGCGCAGTATCGGGTGATTAGCTCAGCTGGGAGAGCACCTCCCTTACAAGGAGGGGGTCGGCGGTTCGATCCCGTCATCACCCACCACTCGGGTCGTTAGCTCAGTTGGTAGAGCAGTTGACTTTTAATCAATTGGTCGCAGGTTCGAATCCTGCACGACCCACCAATTTTAACATCAAACTCAGATGTTAAGCGTGAAGGATAACGTTGCGCCAGCAACGGCCCGTAGGGCGAGCGAAGCGAGTCATCCTGCACGACCTACCAATTTTAAAGATTGGTTCCGAGTAGAAATCTTTCAGGTAACACCCGTATGGGTCGTTAGCTCAGTTGGTAGAGCAGTTGACTTTTAATCAATTGGTCGCAGGTTCGAATCCTGCACGACCCACCAATTTAAAGGTGGTTACTGGTAGAGAACGTGAAGGATAACGTTGCGTTAGCAACGGCCCGAAGGGCGAGACGAAGTCGAGTCATCTTGCACGACCCACCATCCTGAATGATTAAAGCAGCATAATCCCGCAAGGGGTCGTTAGCTCAGTTGGTAGAGCAGTTGACTTTTAATCAATTGGTCGCAGGTTCGAATCCTGCACGACCCACCAATGTAAAAAAGCGCCCTAAAGGCGCTTTTTTGCTATCTGCGATACTCAAAGATTCGAACCTGCAGCAGGTTTGAGTTGAGCGCAGCGAAACAACGGAGCCGCTCGCGGCGACGGCCCGAAGGGCGAGCGAAGCGAGTCATCCTGCACGACCCACCAATGTAAAAAAGCGCCCTAAAGGCGCTTTTTTGCTATCAGGCATCTCTCAATTTCAATTCTTAACCCTGATGACATACTCCGCGCTTGCTGCGTAAACAACTCTACGTCGGAGGAATAAGACGCAAAGTGTGGCATTCGTCATCTCATACGTAATTCGAGTGACTTTTCCCCACCATTCGACTATCTTGTTTAGCATATAAAACAAATTTCACCGATAACAGCGAATATTACGCTCATGTCGGTTTTAACGTTAAGCCTGTAAAACGAGATGGTAAGATGAGCGTGATGTTTGATCCAGACACGGCGATTTATCCTTTCCCCCCGAAGCCGACACCGTTAAGCATTGATGAAAAAGCGTATTACCGCGAGAAGATAAAATGTCTGCTAAAAGAACGTAATGCGGTGATGGTTGCCCATTACTATACCGATCCCGAAATTCAACAACTGGCAGAAGAAACCGGTGGCTGTATTTCTGATTCTCTGGAAATGGCGCGCTTCGGTGCAAAGCATCCCGCTTCTACGTTGTTAGTCGCTGGGGTGAGATTTATGGGAGAAACCGCCAAAATTCTCAGTCCGGAAAAAACAATTCTGATGCCGACACTTCAGGCTGAATGTTCACTGGATCTCGGCTGCCCTGTTGAGGAATTTAACGCATTTTGCGATGCCCATCCCGATCGTACTGTCGTCGTCTACGCCAACACTTCTGCTGCGATAAAAGCGCGGGCAGATTGGGTGGTAACTTCAAGCATTGCCGTCGAACTTATTGATCATCTGGATAGTTTGGGTGAAAAAATCATCTGGGCACCCGACAAACATCTGGGGCGTTACGTGCAAAAACAGACGGGCGCAGACATTTTATGCTGGCAGGGTGCCTGCATTGTGCATGATGAATTTAAGACTCAGGCGTTAACCCGCTTGCAAGAAGAATACCCGCATGCTGCCATACTGGTGCATCCAGAATCACCACAAGCTATTGTCGATATGGCGGATGCGGTCGGTTCCACCAGTCAACTGATCGCTGCTGCGAAAACATTGCCACATCAGAGGCTTATTGTGGCAACCGATCGGGGTATTTTCTACAAAATGCAGCAGGCGGTGCCAGATAAAGAGTTACTGGAAGCACCAACCGCAGGTGAGGGTGCAACCTGCCGCAGCTGCGCGCATTGTCCGTGGATGGCCATGAATGGCCTTCAGGCCATCGCAGAGGCATTAGAACAGGAAGGAAGCAATCACGAGGTTCATGTTGATGAAAGGCTGCGAGAGAGGGCGCTGGTGCCGCTCAATCGTATGCTGGATTTTGCGGCTACACTACGTGGATAACGAATAATAAGGCGTAACGTTACGCTTTGGGGGAAAGATGGGTTTTTTTAGTGTGCAGAATATCCTGGTACATATACCAATAGGAGCAGGCGGTTATGATCTCTCATGGATCGAAGCGGTAGGCACGATCGCCGGGTTGCTGTGTATTGGCCTTGCCAGTCTGGAGAAGATCAGCAACTACTTCTTTGGCCTGATCAACGTCACCTTGTTTGGCATTATTTTCTTTCAGATTCAGCTGTATGCCAGCCTGCTATTACAGGTGTTTTTCTTTGCCGCGAATATTTACGGTTGGTATGCGTGGTCGCGACAAACCAGTCAGAACGAGGCGGAGTTGAAAATTCGCTGGTTGCCATTGCCGAAGGCGCTAAGCTGGTTAGCGGTTTGCGTTGTTTCGATTGGTCTGATGACGGTATTTATCAATCCGGTATTTGCATTTTTGACCCGCGTGGCAGTCATGATCATGCAAGCATTAGGATTACAGGTTGCGATGCCTGAACTGCAACCGGACGCTTTCCCGTTCTGGGATTCCTGCATGATGGTGTTATCTATCGTGGCAATGATTCTGATGACGCGTAAGTATGTGGAAAACTGGCTGTTGTGGGTGATTATTAACGTGATTAGCGTCGTTATTTTTGCACTTCAGGGCGTTTACGCCATGTCTCTGGAGTACATCATCCTGACCTTTATTGCCCTCAACGGCAGCCGGATGTGGATCAACAGCGCACGCGAAAGAGGTTCACGCGCGCTGTCCCATTAATGGTGATGATGTGAATGGCCAGACACCCCTTCATTCAGGTGGCAGTCTGGCCCATGACAAGGTTGATATTCCATCTGAATAGTGGCGTGCTCAATCTGATAGTGATCCATCAGGTAGTGTTGGATCTGATCTAACAAGGCATCGTGATCGTGTGGCGGGATCACCTGCACATGCAGCGTCATCACCGGCTTCTCGCCTACCATCCATACATGTACATGGTGCACATTGCGGACTTCCGGGATTTCCCGGCACATACGACGCTTCAGTTCGGCGATATCCAGCGATACCGGTGCACCTTCAAGTAATTCATTCACGCTATCTTTCAACAGTCGCCACGCGCTACGCAGAACCAGAAGCGACACCAGTATTGAGAGAATGGGGTCAGCAGGTGTCCAGCCGGTCCAGATAATAATCAACGCGGCAATAATAGCCCCAACCGAACCCAGCAGGTCCCCGAGCACATGCAGTGCCGCTGCTCGCACGTTGAGGTTTTTCTCTTCGCTGCCGTGATGAAGTAACCAGAAAGAAAGTATATTTGCCAGCAGCCCAGCCACGGCAATTGCCATCATCATGCCGCCCTCGACCGGACGCGGAGTGCGGAAGCGTTCTATCGCCTCCCAGACAATCAAAATAGTAATCACCACCAGGGCGATGGCATTCACAAACGCCGCGAGCGTGGTCAATCTTAGCCAACCGAAAGTGTGGCGAATGGTGGGAGGACGACGGGAAAATTGCACTGCGAGTAGGGCGAAAAGCAGGGCGGCAGTATCGGTCAACATATGACCCGCATCGGCCAGCAATGCCAGAGAACCGGAAAGAAAACCACCAATGACTTCTACGAGCATAAACCCGGCAGTCACGCCGAAAGCATACAACAAGCGACGAGCATTATTATCTTCTGGCAGGTGTGAGGAAGTGTGTGAGTGTGAGTGCGCCATGACGAGTCATCCCTTAATTATTCTCACTTAACTTTATGACATCATACTGCTTTTAGAAGGGAAAAATTAAAAGGGAGAGACTCCGCTCTCCCATTATTGGCTATTTCGCAGGGTTACTGCGTGGTACCGTCGGTTTTGGTATCGACATCATTGTTGATGCCATCACCGGTTTGGACTTTTTTATTGATATCCGGGCAGCGACCATCTTTGCACATGGTGTTCTTGTGCTCTTCATCTTTGGTCATGCCGTCATTGTTCATTGAAGAACCATCCGGATGCAGCATTGTGCCACCAGAACCGGTATTTACCCCGTTATTGTCGACGTTATTTGGCGCGACATTTTCACGGGCATCAGGGGCTACCTGGCCCGCATCAGCTGCGGCGTTTGCCTGGCCGTTATTGCTTTGCGCTCCGCTATCGGCAGCCAGTGCGGCACCGCTGGCAAGGCTTAGAGTGGCAGTCAAAAATAGTGTGGCCAGTTTTGTCATTTTCATAGGATGCTCCTGTTATGGTCGTTATGTCGGATAACCTCTTCCAACAGTGCATTTGCAGGTGAATATAGGCAATGGTTTAAGATTTCAGCCAGGCTAAGATACCCAGCAGAGAATCTTGAAATAATTAACAAACAAAGGAGTTACAGTTAGAAATTGTAGGAGAGATCTCGTTTTTCGCGACAATCTGGCGTTTTTCTTGCTAATTCCAGGATTAATCCGTTCATAGTGTAAAACCCCGTTTACACATTCTGACGGAAGATATAGATTGGAAGTATTGCATTCACTAAGATAAGTATGGCAACACTGGAACAGACATGAATTATCAGAACGACGATTTACGCATCAAAGAAATCAAAGAGTTACTTCCTCCTGTCGCATTGCTGGAAAAATTCCCCGCTACTGAAAATGCCGCGAATACGGTCGCCCATGCCCGAAAAGCGATCCATAAAATCCTGAAAGGTAATGATGATCGCCTGTTGGTGGTGATTGGTCCGTGCTCAATTCATGATCCTGTCGCGGCTAAAGAGTATGCCGCTCGCTTGCTGACGCTGCGTGAAGAGCTGCAAGATGAGCTGGAAATCGTGATGCGCGTCTATTTTGAAAAGCCGCGTACTACGGTGGGCTGGAAAGGGCTGATTAACGATCCGCATATGGATAACAGCTTCCAGATCAACGACGGTCTGCGTATTGCCCGCAAATTGCTGCTCGATATTAACGACAGCGGTCTGCCAGCGGCGGGTGAATTCCTGGATATGATCACCCCACAATATCTCGCTGACCTGATGAGCTGGGGCGCAATTGGCGCACGTACTACGGAATCGCAGGTGCACCGCGAACTGGCATCAGGGCTTTCTTGCCCGGTAGGCTTCAAAAATGGCACTGATGGTACGATTAAAGTGGCTATCGATGCCATTAATGCCGCCGGTGCGCCGCACTGCTTCCTGTCCGTAACGAAATGGGGGCATTCGGCGATTGTGAATACCAGCGGTAACGGCGATTGCCATATCATTCTGCGCGGCGGTAAAGAGCCTAACTACAGTGCGAAGCACGTTGCTGAAGTGAAAGAAGGGCTGAACAAAGCAGGCCTGCCAGCACAGGTGATGATCGATTTCAGCCATGCTAATTCGTCCAAACAATTCAAAAAGCAGATGGATGTTTGTGCTGACGTTTGCCAGCAGATTGCCGGTGGCGAAAAGGCCATTATTGGCGTGATGGTGGAAAGCCATCTGGTGGAAGGCAATCAGAGCCTCGAGAGTGGGGAACCGCTGGCCTATGGCAAGAGCATCACCGATGCCTGCATTGGCTGGGATGATACCGATGCTCTGTTACGTCAACTGGCGAATGCAGTAAAAGCGCGTCGCGGGTAAGGTTTAATTGTCGGATGCGCCGTCAGAGTGGCGTATCCGATGAATCACCGTAGCCCTGACAAGACGCGCAGCGTCGCATCAGGCAATGTGCTCCATTGTTAGCAACGACAAACAAAAAAGCCGACTCACTTGCAGTCGGCTTTCTCATTTTTAAGCGAATGACGTTTACTTCGCTTTACCCTGGTTCGCAACGGCCGCTGCTTTCGCCGCGATCTCGTCAGCATTACCCAGATAATAGCGTTTCAACGGTTTGAAATTCTCGTCGAACTCATACACCAGTGGCACACCAGTCGGGATATTCAGCTCAAGAATCTCTTCTTCGCTCATGTTATCGAGATATTTCACCAGCGCACGTAACGAGTTACCGTGTGCGGCGATGATTACGCGCTCACCGCTCTTCATACGCGGCAGAATGGTTTCATTCCAGTAAGGGATCACGCGGTCAATGGTCAGCGCCAGGCTTTCCGTCAGTGGCAGTTCTTTCTCGCTCAGCTTCGCGTAACGTGGATCGTGACCCGGATAACGCTCATCATCTTTAGTCAGTTCCGGCGGAGTCACTGCAAAACCACGACGCCACTGTTTCACCTGCTCGTCGCCATACTTTTCAGCGGTTTCTGCTTTGTTCAGACCCTGCAACGCACCATAGTGACGTTCGTTCAGTTTCCAGGATTTCTCAACGGGCAGCCATGCCTGATCCAGTTCGTCCAGCACATTCCACAGGGTATGGATAGCGCGTTTCAGCACAGAGGTGTAAGCAAAGTCAAAGCTGTAACCTTCCTCTTTCAGCAGCTTACCTGCTGCTTTTGCTTCGCTTACGCCTTTCTCAGACAGATCCACGTCGTACCAACCGGTGAAACGGTTTTCTTTGTTCCACTGACTTTCGCCATGACGAACCAGAACCAGCTTAGTTACAGCCATATACTTACTCCTCAAATCATCTTTTAATGATAATAATTCTCATTATATTGCCGTGACGAAGCAACAGCAATGCTTACGCATAACCATAGCGAAAATAGTGTCGCAGTGTAAGGTTGTTGTGAATATTGAGTTGCAAATATGTCGGTGTTCGCTGGTGATTTGAACAATATGAAGATAAAGCCCTCATGACGAGGGCTTAACATTACTCAGCAATAAACTGATATTCCGTCAGGCTGGAATACTCTTCGCCAGGACGCAGGAAGCAGTCCGGTTGCGGCCATTCAGGGTGGTTCGGGCTGTCCGGCAGAAACTCGCTTTCCAGAGCCAGCCCATGCCAGTCGGCGTAAGGTTCGGTTCCCCGCGACGGTGTGCCGCCGAGGAAGTTGCCGGAGTAGAATTGCAGAGCCGGAGCGGTGGTGTAGACCTTCAGCTGCAATTTTTCATCTGCTGACCAGACATGCGCCGCCACTTTCTTGCCATCGCCTTTGGCCTGTAACAAGAATGCGTGATCGTAACCTTTCACTTTGCGCTGATCGTCGTCGGCAAGAAACTCACTGGCGATGATTTTGGCGCTGCGGAAATCAAAAGACGTTCCGGCGACAGATTTCAGGCCGTCGAGCGGAATGCCGCCTTCATCAACCGGCAGATATTCGTCCGCCAGAATCTGCAACTTGTGATTGCGCACGTCAGACTGCTCGCCGTCAAGATTGAAATAGACGTGATTAGTCATATTCACCGGGCAAGGTTTATCAACTGTGGCGCGATAAGTAATGGAGATACGGTTATCGTCGGTCAGACGATATTGCACCGTCGCACCGAGATTACCCGGGAAGCCCTGATCGCCATCATCTGAACTCAGGGCAAACAGTACCTGACGATCGTTCTGGTTCACAATCTGCCAGCGACGTTTGTCGAACCCTTCCGGGCCGCCGTGCAGCTGGTTAACGCCCTGACTTGGCGAAAGCGTCACGGTTTCACCGTCAAAGGTATAACGGCTATTGGCGATACGGTTGGCATAACGACCAATAGAGGCCCCCAGAAACGCGGCCTGATCCTGATAGCATTCCGGGCTGGCACAGCCGAGCAGCGCCTCGCGGACGCTGCCATCGGAAAGCGGAATACGGGCTGAAAGTAAAGTCGCACCCCAGTCCATCAGCGTGACTACCATCCCTGCGTTGTTACGCAAAGTTAACAGTCGGTACGGCTGACCATCGGGTGCCAGTGCGGGAGTTTCGTTCAGCACTGTCCTGCTCCTTGTGATGGTTTACAAACGTAAAAAGTCTCTTTAATACCTGTTTTTGCTTCATATTGTTCAGCGACAGCTTGCTGTACGGCAGGCACCAGCTCTTCCGGGATCAGCGCGACGATACAGCCGCCAAATCCGCCGCCGGTCATGCGTACGCCACCTTTGTCACCAATCACAGCTTTGACGATTTCTACCAGAGTGTCAATTTGCGGCACGGTGATTTCGAAATCATCGCGCATAGAGGCATGAGACTCCGCCATCAACTCGCCCATACGTTTCAGGTCGCCTTGCTCCAGCGCGCTGGCAGCTTCAACGGTGCGGGCGTTTTCAGTCAGGATATGACGCACGCGTTTCGCCACGATTGGGTCCAGTTCATGCGCAACAGCGTTGAACTCTTCAATGGTGACATCGCGCAGGGCTGGCTGCTGGAAGAAACGCGCACCGGTTTCGCACTGTTCACGACGGGTGTTGTATTCGCTGCCAACCAGGGTACGTTTGAAGTTACTGTTGATGATGACGACAGCCACACCTTTGGGCATGGAAACTGCTTTGGTCCCCAGTGAGCGGCAGTCAATCAGCAAGGCATGATCTTTCTTGCCGAGTGCTGAAATTAGCTGATCCATGATCCCGCAGTTACAGCCAACAAACTGGTTTTCTGCTTCCTGACCGTTAAGCGCGATTTGTGCGCCGTCCAGCGGCAGATGATAAAGCTGCTGCAATACGGTTCCGACCGCGACTTCCAGTGAAGCGGAAGAACTTAACCCAGCACCCTGCGGCACATTGCCGCTGATCACCATGTCCACACCGCCGAAGCTGTTGTTACGCAGTTGCAGATGTTTCACCACGCCACGAACGTAGTTCGCCCATTGATAGTTTTCATGCGCGACAATGGGCGCATCGAGGGAAAACTCGTCGAGCTGATTTTCATAATCGGCTGCCATCACGCGAACTTTACGGTCATCGCGTGGTGCACAACTGATCACGGTTTGATAATCAATCGCGCAGGGCAGAACGAAACCGTCGTTGTAGTCGGTGTGTTCACCAATCAAATTCACGCGGCCAGGCGCCTGAATGGTGTGAGTGGCAGGGTAGCCAAATGCGTTGGCAAACAGAGATTGTGTTTTTTCTTTCAGACTCATTTCTTACACTCCGGATTCGCGAAAATGGATATCGCTGACTGCGCGCAAACGCTCTGCTGCCTGTTCTGCGGTCAGGTCTCGCTGGGTCTCTGCCAGCATTTCATAACCAACCATAAATTTACGTACGGTGGCGGAGCGCAACAGAGGCGGATAAAAGTGCGCGTGCAGCTGCCAGTGTTGATTCTCTTCGCCATTAAACGGTGCGCCGTGCCAGCCCATAGAGTAGGGGAAGGAGCACTGGAAGAGGTTGTCATAACGACTGGTCAGCTTTTTCAACGCCAGCGCCAAATCGCTGCGCTGGCCGTCGGTCAAATCGGTGATCCGCAAAACGTGGGCTTTGGGCAGTAGTAGCGTTTCGAACGGCCAGGCAGCCCAGTAAGGCACTACGGCTAACCAGTGTTCGGTTTCGACAACGGTACGGCTACCGTCTGCCAGCTCGCGCTGAACATAATCCACCAGCATTGGTGATTTCTGTTCGGCAAAATATTCTTTTTGCAGGCGGTCTTCACGCTCAGCTTCGTTAGGCAGGAAGCTATTTGCCCAAATCTGTCCGTGCGGATGCGGGTTAGAGCAGCCCATCGCCGCACCTTTGTTTTCAAAGACCTGCACCCATGGGTATGTTTTCCCCAGTTCTGCGGTTTGCTCCTGCCAGGTTTTGACGATTTCCGTCAATGCCGCAACGCTCAGTTCTGGCAACGTTTTACTGTGATCCGGTGAAAAGCAGATCACCCGGCTGGTACCGCGCGCGCTCTGGCAACGCATCAGCGGATCTTTGCTTTCTGGCGCATCTGGCGTGTCAGACATCAAGGCCGCAAAGTCATTAGTGAAAACGTAAGTCCCGGTGTAATCGGGGTTTTTATCGCCTGTCACCCGCACATTACCTGCGCAGAGGAAGCAATCTGGATCATGCGCAGGTAACACCTGTTTGGCTGGCGTTTCCTGCGCCCCCTGCCAGGGGCGCTTAGCGCGGTGCGGTGAAACCAGAATCCATTGCCCGGTGAGCGGGTTGTAGCGGCGATGTGGATGATCAACGGGATTAAATTGCGTCATGGTCGTTCCTTAATCGGGATATCCCTGTGGATGGCGTGACTGCCAGTGCCAGGTGTCCTGCGCCATTTCATCGAGTGTGCGCGTCACGCGCCAGTTCAGTTCACGGTCGGCTTTGCTGGCGTCCGCCCAGTAGGCCGGAAGGTCGCCCTCGCGACGCGGTGCAAAATGATAGTTAACCGGTTTGCCGCAGGCTTTGCTGAAGGCATTAACCACGTCCAGCACGCTGCTGCCTACGCCAGCGCCGAGGTTGTAGATGTGTACGCCTGGCTTGTTCGCCAGTTTCTCCATCGCCACGACGTGACCGTCCGCCAGATCCATTACGTGGATGTAATCGCGTACGCCAGTACCGTCTTCGGTCGGATAATCGTTACCAAAAATCGCCAGCGAGTCGCGACGGCCTACAGCAACCTGGGCGATGTATGGCATCAGGTTATTCGGAATGCCTTGCGGATCTTCGCCCATATCGCCCGACGGATGTGCGCCAACCGGGTTGAAGTAGCGCAGCAGGGCAATGCTCCAGTCCGGCTGGGCTTTTTGCAGATCGGTGAGGATCTGTTCAACCATCAGTTTGCTTTTGCCGTAAGGGCTTTGCGGTGTGCCGGTCGGGAAGCTTTCAACGTATGGAATTTTGGGCTGATCGCCATAAACGGTGGCAGAGGAGCTAAAAATAAAGTTTTTGACGTTCGCGGCGCGCATGGCGCTAATCAGGCGGAGAGTACCGTTGACATTGTTGTCGTAATATTCCAGCGGTTTTTGTACCGATTCGCCAACGGCTTTCAGCCCGGCGAAGTGGATCACGGTGTCGATAGCGTGATCGTGCAGGATCTCGGTCATCAACGCTTCGTTACGAATATCGCCTTCAACAAACGTTGGATGTTTGCCGCCTAAACGCTCGATAACGGGCAGTACGCTGCGCTTACTGTTACAGAGGTTATCAAGAATGATGACATCATGACCGTTTTGCAGTAATTGCACACAGGTATGACTTCCAATGTAACCGCTACCACCGGTAACCAGAACTCTCATAATTCGCTCCATTAGGCTTATGGTATGAAATAACCATAGCATAACAAAGATGCGAAAAGTGTGACATGGAATAAATTAGTGGAATCGTTTACACAAGAATTTAGCCGTTTTTTATGCGCGATTAAGTGATTATAAAACAGAGGGTTTATGAATGATTGCGCTTTTTATCTGAAAAAAAAGACGCGGTTTCATGCCTGGATGCGTCGAACCGTTGGCCGGAGAGGGCGCTTAGGCCGCCTCCGGCACGGTCAGCACTACCGACTCAATTTATTTTTGTCAGCACATAGCGATAGAGTCCGCCGTCTGGCACGAACTCAAGACGATGGGTAATACAGGCAGGCGCATCTTCAGCGTGGTGCGAAACAAACAACAATTGCGTTTCACCTTCGCTAATCAGCACATCAACAAACCGGCGGATAAGCTGGCGATTGAGCGGATCAAGCCCCTGTAGTGGTTCATCGAGAATAAGCAACGTCGGATGTTTCACCAGCGCGCGGACGATCAGCGCCAGGCGTTGTTGCCCCCAGGAAAGACTATGGAACGGAGCGTCAGCCGTGCGTTTATCAATGCCGAGAATATCCAGCCACTGCTGCACCAGTTTTTGCTGGCGATCCGAAACGGCCTGATAAATGCCAATCGAATCAAAATAGCCAGAAAGAATCACATTACGCACAGTAGTACTGACCCGGTAATCCAGATGCAAACTACTGCTGACGTAACCGATATGCTTTTTGATATCCCAGATGGTTTCGCCGCTGCCGCGACGTCGTCCGAAAAGCGTCAAATCGTTGCTGTAACCTTGCGGATGATCGCCAGTAATCAGGCTTAATAACGTCGATTTTCCCGCGCCATTTGGCCCGACAATTTGCCAGTGTTCACCTGGATTCACCTGCCAGCTAAGGTTATTAAGAATGGGGCGATCATTATAAGAAACCACGCCGTTGTTCAGCACAATGCGCGGTTCGTTGGCGGGTAAGGCGTGACGTGCTGAAGGTTCATCCGGCTCCGGCAGTTGTACACCTTCAAGCTGTTCGCTATGCGCCAGTTGCGCAACGAGTGCTTGTTGGAGCAGTTCCTCTTTAGCGCCCGTTTCCGCTAACGTACAATCCGCCAGCACGCCAGCAAACTGGACAAATTCCGGGATCTCATCGAAGCGATTGAGCACCAGTACCAGAGTAATACCGGACTGATGTAACGAGGCGAGTAGCTCAGCCAGCTGCTGACGTGAGGCAACATCCAGGCCATCGAACGGCTCATCAAGAATCAACAAGTCAGGCTCCGACATCAGCGCCTGACACAGCAGGGTTTTTCGCGTCTCGCCAGTGGAAAGGTATTTAAAGCGTCGGTCGAGGAGGGCGGTAATACCGAACTGCTGCGCCAGTTGCATGCAACGCGGAGTATCCTTTACTTCATCCTGAATGATCTCAGCCGTGGTACGCCCGGTGTCATCTTCGCCAGGACTAAGCATATCGGTGTTATTCCGCTGCCATTCGTCGCTGACGAGCTTTTGCAATTGCTCGAAGGAGAGACGAGTGATGTGGGAAAACTGGCTTTGCCGTTCACCTTTCAAAAGCGGAAGTTCCCCCGCCAGCGCGCGGGCCAGGGCCGATTTCCCGCTTCCATTCGAACCGACAAACGCCCAACTATCACCCGCGTTTAACGTTAGCTGAGGCAATTGCAGCGTTTTTGTGTCGCTAAGACGAAATGTGCCTTGCAAAATTTGCAACGATGACATTTTATATCCCATTTTGTGCAGCGATTACTGACAGGGATACGTGTTTCATAACAAATTGTCAACACGCTTAGCATAGCGTGGCGATAATCACGCTGTCGGCATTAAAGTAGGCCGTGACATTCTGTCCTTGCTGAAGAGAAGTCGCTTCATTTACCGGCACTGTGGCGCACAGTGTTTGCCCGTCGGGTAGCGCCATTAATACTTCGCACTGCTCTGCGCCGCGCTCAATATGACTAATAATACCCGGTAATTGGTTGTCGGCGTTTTGTGCGACCGCTTCGTCCTGAGTAATGCCTACCCACGGCGCTTTTAGTAATATCAACACTTCTTTGCCTTCATCCAGCCCCAGACGCGCGCCGCTTTGTGCGGTAATTGCGACTTTCAGGCGTGTTTTTCCGTCAGCCAGTAAGACATCAACATGCTGTTGAACGTCATCATGATCGCGGGCGGTGATGGTGCCAAACCATTGGTTACGGGCGCTGGTTTGCAGTGAAAAACGTGAGATCGCGGCCAGCAGGCTGTTCAGCGGCAGGGCGTCATCGTCACTTAACACATCAAAGGCTTTTTGCTGGATTTGCGCCAGTAAGTCATAGAGCTGAATCAGTCGCTGACCATAGCGGGTCAGTACTGCGCCGCCGCCACCTTTACCGCCTGTTGCGCGCTCGACCAGAATATGCTCACTTAACTGATTCATCTCGTTAATGGCATCCCAGGCACTTTTATAGCTGATACCGGCATCTTTCGCTCCCTGGCTAATGGAACCGGAAAGCGCAATGTGTTTTAGTAGCGAAATGCGGCGCGGGTCGGCGAATAATTTTTGTTGGAGCTTAAGGGTGAGAAGGATTTCGGCCTGCATAACAATGTCCTGGCAAAAGTCTTATTGTGACGGAAAACGAACGCCACGCAAAGCTGACCGCACAAAAGGGGAGTGCTTTTCTGTGCTTAGCGGTTAGAATAGTCTCATGACTATATCTGGAGTTGACCATGTTAGAGTTATTAAAAAGTCTGGTATTCGCCGTAATCATGGTACCTGTCGTGATGGCCATCATCCTGGGTCTGATTTACGGTCTTGGTGAAGTATTCAACATCTTTTCTGGTGTTGGTAAAAAAGACCAGCCCGGACAAAATCATTGATTCCCTGAATGCCCGCTTAGTCGGGCATTTCTTTTGCTCAACTTCCTGCTTTTCCTGCCGATATTTTTTCTCATCTACCTCACAAAGGTTAGCAATAACTGCTGGGAAAATTCTGAGTTATCCGTTATATTGACGCCTACATAACGTTACATTAAGGGGTTACCAATGGCTCGTAAATGGTTGAACTTGTTTGCCGGGGCGGCACTCTCTTTCGCTGTTGCTGGCAATGCACTGGCAGATGAAGGGAAAATCACGGTGTTCGCCGCCGCATCACTGACTAACGCAATGCAGAACATTGCTACGCAGTATAAAAAAGAGAAAGGCGTGGATGTGGTTTCTTCTTTCGCTTCGTCATCTACTTTGGCCCGTCAGATTGAAGCGGGTGCGCCTGCGGATCTGTTTATTTCTGCCGATCAGAAATGGATGGATTATGCGGTTGATAAAAAAGCGATCGATACAGCTACACGTCAGACACTGCTCGGCAATAGCCTGGTCGTTGTAGCACCGAAAGCCAGCGAGCAGAAAGATTTCACCATCGACAGCAAAACTAACTGGACTTCGCTGCTGAATGGCGGTCGCCTCGCGGTTGGCGATCCGGAACATGTCCCTGCTGGCATTTATGCAAAAGAAGCACTGCAAAAACTGGGCGCATGGGATACGCTCTCCCCGAAACTGGCTCCGGCGGAAGATGTTCGTGGCGCGCTGGCGTTGGTCGAACGCAATGAAGCGCCGCTGGGTATTGTTTACGGTTCTGACGCAGTTGCCAGCAAAGGGGTAAAAGTGGTTGCCACCTTCCCGGAAGATTCACATAAAAAAGTGGAATATCCGGTTGCTGTTGTGGAAGGGCATAATAATGCGACAGTGATAGCATTTTATGATTATCTGAAGGGGCCGCAGGCTGCGGAAATCTTTAAACGTTACGGATTTACAACCAAGTAATGATACTGACCGATCCAGAATGGCAGGCAGTTTTATTAAGCCTGAAAGTTTCTTCCCTGGCTGTGCTGTTTAGCCTGCCGTTTGGGATCTTTTTTGCCTGGTTACTGGTACGTTGCACGTTTCCGGGCAAAGCTCTGCTCGATAGCGTACTGCATCTACCGCTGGTGTTACCGCCCGTGGTCGTCGGTTACTTATTATTAGTTTCGATGGGACGGCGCGGATTTATCGGTGAACGTCTGTATGACTGGTTTGGTCTTTCTTTCGCGTTTAGCTGGCGCGGTGCGGTTCTCGCTGCCGCTGTCATGTCTTTTCCGCTGATGGTGCGGGCGATTCGTCTGGCGCTGGAAGGTGTTGATATCAAACTGGAGCAGGCCGCAAGAACACTGGGGGCCGGGCGCTGGCGAGTTTTCTTTACTATCACGTTACCGCTGACCTTACCGGGCATTATTGTTGGTACGGTACTGGCTTTTGCTCGTTCTCTCGGTGAGTTTGGTGCAACCATCACCTTTGTGTCGAACATTCCTGGCGAAACGCGAACTATTCCCTCTGCCATGTATACCCTGATCCAGACCCCCGGCGGGGAAAGTGGCGCGGCGAGACTGTGCATTATTTCTATTGCGCTGGCGATGATCTCCCTCTTGATTTCAGAATGGCTGGCCAGAATCAGCCGTGAACGGGCGGGGCGCTAATCATGCTGGAACTGAATTTTTCCCAGACGTTGGGCAACCATTGCCTGACCATTAATGAAACGCTGCCCGCCAATGGCATCACTGCTCTCTTTGGCGTCTCCGGTGCCGGAAAAACTTCGCTGATTAACGCCATCAGTGGACTGACGCGCCCGCAAAAAGGGCGGATTGTCCTCAATGGGCGGGTACTAAATGATGCCGAAAAAGGTATCTGCCTGACGCCGGAAAAGCGTCGCGTTGGCTATGTTTTTCAGGATGCGCGGCTGTTCCCGCATTACAAAGTGCGTGGCAATCTGCGCTACGGCATGTCGAAAAGTATGGTCGATCAGTTCGATAAGCTGGTGGCGCTTTTAGGCATTGAACCGTTGCTTGACCGTTTACCAGGCAGCCTGTCCGGAGGCGAAAAACAGCGCGTGGCGATTGGTCGGGCTTTGCTGACAGCACCGGAATTGCTGTTGCTGGATGAACCGCTGGCGTCACTGGATATTCCGCGTAAACGCGAACTGTTGCCTTATCTGCAACGGCTGACACGGGAAATCAACATTCCGATGTTGTATGTCAGCCATTCGCTGGATGAGATCCTCCATCTGGCAGACAGAGTGATGGTACTGGAAAACGGTCAGGTGAAAGCCTTTGGCGCGCTGGAGGAAGTGTGGGGCAGTAGCGTGATGAATCCGTGGCTGCCGAAAGAGCAACAAAGTAGCATTCTGAAAGTGACGGTGCTTGAGCATCATCCGCATTACGCGATGACCGCGCTGGCGCTGGGCGATCAGCATTTGTGGGTCAATAAGCTGGACGAACCGCTGCAAGCTGCGCTACGTATCCGCATTCAGGCTTCCGATGTTTCTCTGGTTTTACAACCGCCGCAGCAAACCAGCATTCGTAACGTATTGCGGGCAAAAGTTGTTAATAGTTATGACGACAACGGCCAGGTGGAAGTGGAGCTGGAAGTCGGCGGTAAAACGCTGTGGGCGCGTATCAGCCCGTGGGCCAGGGATGAACTGGCGATCAAACCAGGCCTGTGGCTGTACGCGCAAATTAAAAGTGTGTCGATAACCGCCTGATTAAATCAGGTGGCTATAAATGAACCGGGCAATGCTGTCGGTGGTGTTATCACCAATCACAATGTTGGCGCGCGCTTTTACCGCATCATCGGCGTTGCCCATCGCCACGCCTGTACCAGCGGCCTCCAGCATACTGATATCATTAAAGTTATCGCCGAAGGCCACGACGTTTTCCATCGACCAGCCTTGCGCCTCAACCCATTTCGTCAAACGTTTACCTTTGCTGTTGCCGCCGCGTGCAATATCAACCTGATCCTGCCAGGACCATTCACACTCAAGTCCCAGTTCATGTTCGACATGCTTACCAAAATGCTGCAATTGCGGCAGGTCATCGTGCGTCAGGGCGAACTTCCATACGGCGTTAACTTGTTGCGCCGTTTCAGCCAGAGAAGCGACTTGTGTGAAAGTCGGACGCTGTTCCGGCGGCAGGGTTTGCGCCCAGTTAGACGTGCGAATGACATGCCCGGTCGGGTGCTCATAGACCATCGCATCATCCACATACATCAGACCGTGAATGTGGTGTTCATTCAGCATCTCAATGAGTTGCAGGGCTTTATTAACGGGCATTGGGTCCGCTTCCAGCACTGTTTTTGCATGATAATCATACAAATAGGTGCCATTACAGCAAATAGCAGGTGTATCCAGCGCCAGCGCCTGATAAAAAGGATGAATAGCGACGTGATGGCGACCTGTGACGATGATTAATTGATAGCCTGCTTCGCAAGCGCGGGCTAGGGCTTCTATCGATGATGGAAGCAAGGTCTTTTTCGGGGTCAATAAGGTGCCGTCTAAGTCGAGAGCAATCACGCGTGTGGTCATGGCGTATTCCAGATTAAGGTTAAGAATTTTCGTCTGCGCGAATGGTACACCGATACCACTATCGGACAAAATTCTGCGTTTTAATTCAGCATTCACCGCCAAAAGCGACTAATTTTAGCTGTTACAGTCAGTTGCTAAATGCAAAGGAGCATTCATGAAGCAAACAGTTTATATCGCCAGCCCTGAGAGCCAGCAAATTCACGTCTGGAACCTGAATCATGAAGGCGCACTGACGCTGACACAGGTTGTCGATGTGCCGGGGCAGGTGCAGCCGATGGTGGTCAGCCCGGACAAACGTTATCTCTATGTTGGTGTGCGCCCTGAGTTTCGCGTCCTGGCGTATCGTATCGCCCCGGACGATGGCGCACTGACCTTTGCCGCAGAGTCTGCGCTGCCGGGTAGTCCGACGCATATTTCCACCGATCACCAGGGGCAGTTTGTCTTTGTAGGTTCTTACAATGCGGGTAACGTGAGCGTAACGCGTCTGGAAGATGGCCTGCCAGTGGGCGTCGTCGATGTGGTCGAGGGGCTGGACGGTTGCCATTCCGCCAATATCTCACCGGACAACCGTACGCTGTGGGTTCCGGCATTAAAGCAGGATCGCATTTGTCTGTTTACGGTCAGCGATGATGGTCATCTGGTGGCACAGGACCCTGCGGAAGTGACTACCGTTGAAGGGGCCGGCCCGCGTCATATGGTATTCCATCCAAACGAACAATATGCGTATTGCGTCAATGAGTTAAACAGCTCAGTGGATGTCTGGGAACTGAAAGATCCGCATGGCAATATCGAATGTGTCCAGACGCTGGATATGATGCCGGAAAACTTCTCCGACACCCGTTGGGCGGCTGATATTCATATCACCCCGGATGGTCGTCATTTATACGCCTGCGACCGTACCGCCAGTCTGATAACTGTTTTCAGCGTTTCGGAAGATGGCAGCGTGTTGAGTAAAGAAGGCTTCCAGCCAACGGAAACCCAGCCGCGCGGCTTCAATGTTGATCACAGCGGCAAGTATCTGATTGCCGCCGGGCAAAAATCTCACCACATCTCGGTATACGAAATTGTTGGCGAGCAGGGGCTACTGCATGAAAAAGGCCGCTATGCGGTCGGGCAGGGACCAATGTGGGTGGTGGTTAACGCACACTAACCGCTGATTTACCCGGCGCAGTCTCTTCTGCGCCGGTGTATTAACCTATCTCCTGTAACGCATGTCTCTGGCGTTCGACGATATTGGTCCACAAATTGTCTTTATCGTCAGTCCACAAATTAATCAGCAAGGCAAAAAAGCGTTCAGCTGCCGGAGAAAGCACGGCATCTTTGCGGCGAATAATCCCCAATGTCCGACGTATAACCGGTTCCACCAGCGGGATACCAATAATCGAAGAGTAGGGCGCATGAGGCATTGCCAGGCCTGGAAGCGCCGAAATCCCTAGTCCTGCCTCCACCAGTCCTAATGACGTCGAAAGATGACGCACTTCGTAAAACCAGTCCAGCTTCCAGGGCTTGTCGGCTAGCTGTTGTTCTATCAACAGTCGGTTGCCGCTGGAGGAGCGTACGCCAATCATTTTGTAACCCACTAACTCCTGCCATTCTACAAGCTGCTTTTTGGCCAATGGATGGTCACGCCGACAGGCCAGCACGAACGGCTCGTTGACCAGGGGGGTAAAATCAATGGATGAATTTGTGACGTTGTTCATGTTTATGCCAAAGTCTGATTCGTTACACAGCACCGATTCCATGCAATTATTCGTGCCTTGTTCCAGAATCCGCACTTTAATATTGGGATACAGCTCATTAAATTTACCGATTGCCAGCGGTAAAAAATAAAATACTGCGGTCGGAATACACGCTAATGTCACCATACCACGATGATAAGCATTCATATCACGAATATTAAAAAGCGTTTCATCGAATTTCTTTATTAATTCCCGCGCCTCCGGGAGCAACCTTTTTCCTGCTTTTGTTAACGTAACCTTGCGAGTTGTACGCTCAAATAGTTGAATATGTAAATCTTCCTCCATCTTTTTTATTCTTCGCGTTAATGCAGGTTGCGTAATATTGAGTAATTTAGCGGCATTGTTAAATGAACTGGACTCTGCCAGTATGACAAATGCCTTCATACTTGATAATTCATGCTTCATTATTACTCCGGAAAATGGAAGCGTCGATTTTGGGTGGCTGGCCGTTAAAAATTTTAACTGCATTTAGCCAACTTAAATTAATGAAAAAATGTTATTAATCGTTGAGCTAAAGTCATTAGAGATGCTTTGCCCTTAATGTAACCATATCGCAATAAGTTATGTTTTTAAATTGAGGGCATTATTATGAAAAAAATACCCTGCGTGATGATGCGAGGTGGAACCTCGAGGGGCGCGTTCCTGTTAGCGGAACATTTACCCGAAGATCAAACGCAGCGCGATAAAATATTGATGGCAATTATGGGTTCCGGTAACGATCTGGAAATTGACGGTATTGGCGGCGGTAATCCGCTGACCAGTAAAGTCGCCATTATTAGCCGCTCCAGCGATCCGCGTGCAGATGTCGATTATCTGTTTGCTCAAGTTATCGTCCATGAGCAACGTGTCGATACCACGCCTAACTGCGGCAATATGCTGTCTGGCGTTGGGGCATTCGCCATTGAAAATGGTTTGATTGCAGCGACTTCGCCAGTTACCCGCGTACGTATCCGCAACGTCAATACGGGTACGTTCATCGAAGCTGATGTGCAAACGCCAAATGGTGTTGTCGAGTACGAGGGTAGCGCCAGAATTGACGGCGTACCGGGTACTGCCGCACCGGTTGCGCTCACTTTCCTGAATGCCGCCGGAACCAAAACCGGAAAAGTCTTCCCGACGGATAATCAGATTGATTATTTTGACGATGTCCCGGTGACCTGTATCGATATGGCGATGCCAGTTGTCATTATTCCTGCTGAATATCTGGGAAAAACAGGCTATGAATTACCGGCGGAGCTGGATGCCGACAAAGCATTATTAGCCCGCATTGAATCTATCCGTCTACAAGCGGGTAAAGCAATGGGCTTAGGCGATGTCAGTAATATGGTTATCCCTAAACCTGTGCTTATTTCTCCAGCGCAGAAAGGCGGAGCAATTAATGTGCGTTATTTTATGCCGCATTCTTGCCATCGCGCGCTGGCGATAACCGGTGCTATTGCCATTTCCAGTAGTTGTGCATTGGAAGGCACCGTCACCCGACAAATCGTCCCTTCTGTAGGATACGGCAATATCAATATTGAACACCCCAGTGGTGCGCTCGACGTTCATTTAAGTAATGAAGGTCAGGATGCCACGACGTTACGCGCATCTGTTATTCGGACAACCAGAAAAATATTTTCCGGTGAAGTTTTTCTTCCCTGAAAAAATTCGTTGTCAGGATAAGGACAATCAATAAAGGACTTCTGTATGAGTCATACAGAAAGAACAGGATTTTAAATGAATAAAAAATCGTTATGGAAGCTAATTCTGATATTAGCGATCCCATGTATTATTGGCTTTATGCCAGCTCCGGCAGGATTAAGCGAACTGGCGTGGGTGCTTTTTGGTATTTACCTGGCGGCCATTGTGGGGCTGGTTATCAAGCCTTTCCCGGAACCTGTCGTACTGTTAATTGCCGTTGCTGCCTCCATGGTGGTGGTCGGTAACTTATCCGACGGTGCGTTTAAAACCACCGCCGTATTAAGCGGTTACTCTTCAGGTACCACCTGGCTGGTGTTCTCGGCGTTTACCTTAAGCGCCGCATTTGTGACCACCGGCTTAGGTAAACGTATTGCCTATTTGCTGATTGGTAAAATTGGTAGCACTACCCTGGGTCTGGGTTACGTTACGGTATTTCTCGATCTGGTACTGGCTCCGGCAACACCGTCTAACACCGCGCGTGCGGGCGGCATTGTGTTACCGATCATCAACAGCGTGGCGGTGGCTTTGGGGTCCGAACCGGAAAAAAGCCCGCGTCGTGTCGGACATTACCTGATGATGTCCATTTACATGGTCACCAAAACCACCAGCTATATGTTCTTTACCGCAATGGCGGGGAACATTCTGGCGCTGAAAATGATCAACGATATTCTGCACCTGCAAATTAGCTGGGGTGGATGGGCGCTGGCCGCCGGATTGCCGGGTATCATTATGCTGCTGGTCACCCCGCTGGTGATTTACACCATGTATCCGCCAGAAATTAAGAAGGTGGATAACAAAACCATCGCCAAAGCGGGCCTTGCCGAACTGGGACCGATGAAAATCCGCGAAAAAATGCTGCTCGGTGTCTTCGTGCTGGCGCTGCTGGGCTGGATTTTCAGTAAGTCACTGGGGGTTGATGAATCCACCGTGGCAATCGTTGTTATGGCGACCATGCTGCTGCTGGGTATCGTTACCTGGGAAGACGTGGTTAAAAATAAAGGCGGCTGGAATACCTTAATCTGGTACGGCGGTATTATCGGCTTAAGCTCCTTATTATCGAAAGTTAAATTCTTCGAATGGTTAGCTGAAGTCTTTAAAAATAACCTGGCATTTGATGGTCACGGTAACGTTGCTTTCTTCGTTATTATTTTCCTCAGCATTATCGTGCGTTATTTCTTCGCTTCCGGTAGTGCCTATATCGTTGCCATGTTACCGGTATTTGCCATGCTGGCGAACGTCTCCGGCGCACCGTTAATGTTAACCGCGCTGGCACTGTTGTTCTCCAACTCCTATGGCGGCATGGTTACTCACTATGGCGGCGCGGCAGGTCCGGTCATCTTTGGCGTGGGTTATAACGATATTAAATCCTGGTGGTTGGTCGGTGCGGTACTGACGATATTAACCTTCCTGGTGCATATCACCCTTGGCGTGTGGTGGTGGAATATGCTGATCGGCTGGAACATGCTGTAAATATACTCGTCATACTTCAAGTTGCATGTGCTGCGTCTGCGTTCGCTCACCCCAGTCACTTACTTATGTAAGCTCCTGGGGATTCACTCGATTGTCGCCTTCCTGCAACTCGAATTATTTAGAGTATATCCATTTATTATCTTTCTGCGCACTTCTCGGTGCGCAGATATCTGGAGCATTTGATGATCAAGTTATCTGAAAAAGGCGTGTTTCTCGCCAGTAATAACGAAATAATTGCCGAAGAACATTTCACCGGCGAAATTAAAAAAGAAGAAGCAAAAAAAGGCACTATTGCCTGGTCTATTCTCTCTTCTCATAATACGTCCGGAAATATGGATAAACTTAAAATTAAGTTTGATTCATTAGCCTCTCACGATATTACCTTTGTTGGTATTGTACAGACCGCTAAAGCGTCCGGTATGGAACGTTTCCCGCTGCCGTATGTGCTGACCAACTGCCATAACTCACTTTGCGCCGTCGGCGGCACCATTAACGGTGATGACCATGTTTTTGGTTTATCGGCGGCTCAGCGTTATGGCGGTATTTTTGTGCCTCCGCATATTGCGGTCATCCATCAATATATGCGCGAGATGATGGCAGGCGGCGGCAAAATGATCCTCGGGTCAGACAGCCACACCCGTTACGGTGCATTAGGGACAATGGCAGTCGGTGAGGGCGGCGGCGAGTTGGTAAAACAATTGCTTAATGACACCTGGGATATCGACTATCCGGGAGTTGTTGCGGTGCATCTGACCGGAAAACCAGCGCCGTATGTGGGGCCACAGGATGTGGCGCTGGCTATCATCGGTGCCGTGTTCAAAAACGGCTACGTCAAAAACAAAGTGATGGAATTCGTAGGTCCCGGTGTTGCTGCGCTCTCTACCGATTTCCGTAACAGCGTTGACGTTATGACCACGGAAACGACCTGTTTAAGTTCTGTCTGGCAAACCGATGAAGAAGTCCATAACTGGCTGGCGCTGCACGGTCGCGGCCAGGATTACTGCCAGCTTAACCCTCAACCGATGGCGTACTACGATGGCTGCATCAGCGTTGATTTAAGCGCCATCAAACCAATGATTGCGCTGCCGTTCCACCCGAGCAACGTGTATGAAATCGACATGCTGAACCAGAACCTGACCGACATTCTGCGTGAGATTGAAATTGAGTCCGAACGCGTGGCGCACGGTAAAGCCAAACTCTCGCTGCTGGATAAAGTGGAAAATGGTCGCCTGAAAGTGCAGCAGGGGATTATCGCAGGCTGTTCTGGCGGTAACTACGAAAACGTCATCGCGGCGGCGAATGCACTGCGCGGTCAATCCTGTGGCAATGACACCTTCTCGTTAGCGGTTTACCCGTCATCACAGCCGGTGTTTATGGATTTAGCCAAAAAAGGCGTGGTAGCAGATTTGATTGGCGCAGGCGCAATCATCAGAACCGCGTTCTGCGGCCCATGCTTTGGCGCGGGCGATACGCCAATCAACAACGGTTTGAGCATTCGCCACACCACGCGTAACTTCCCGAACCGCGAAGGCTCTAAGCCAGCCAATGGGCAGATGTCAGCGGTGGCGTTGATGGACGCTCGTTCTATCGCTGCGACTGCGGCAAACGGTGGCTATTTAACCTCTGCCAGCGAACTTGATTGCTGGGACAACGTGCCGGAGTACGCCTTCGATGTAACGCCGTATAAAAACCGTGTTTATCAGGGCTTTGTGAAAGGGGCGACCCAGCAACCGCTGATTTACGGACCGAACATTAAAGACTGGCCGGAATTGGGTGCGCTGACTGACAATATCGTCCTCAAAGTGTGCTCGAAGATCCTCGACGAAGTCACCACCACCGACGAACTGATTCCTTCCGGTGAAACCTCTTCTTATCGTTCAAATCCGATTGGTCTGGCGGAGTTTACCCTGTCACGCCGCGATCCAGGTTATGTTGGCAGAAGTAAAGCGACTGCTGAGCTGGAAAATCAGCGTCTGGCGGGGAATGTCAGCGAGCTGACAGAGGTGTTTGCGCGCATTAAGCAGATTACTGGTCAGGAGCATATTGATCCGCTGCAAACTGAAATTGGCAGCATGGTCTATGCGGTGAAACCAGGCGATGGTTCTGCGCGTGAGCAGGCGGCGAGCTGCCAGCGTGTGATTGGCGGTCTGGCGAATATTGCCGAGGAGTACGCGACTAAACGCTACCGTTCTAACGTCATCAACTGGGGGATGTTACCGCTGCAGATGGCGGAAGCGCCAACGTTTGAAGTGGGGGATTACATTTACATCCCTGGCATTAAAGCAGCGCTGGATAATCCGGGTACGACGTTTAAAGGTTATGTGATCCATGAAGATGCGCCGGTAACGGAAATTACGCTTTACATGGAAAGCCTGACGGCCGAAGAGCGCGAGATTATCAAGGCGGGTAGTTTGATTAACTTCAATAAAAACCGTCAGATGTAAAAAAAGGCGCTATGAAATATAGCGCCCAGTTTCATTAACCCGATGGTTCAGACTATCGGGTTTTCTTGTGCACAGAAAACCCCCAGCTAGGCTGGGGGTTCCGGAAAGCTTTCAGCTTTGAGCCAGTTATTAAAACCCCTTTTGATTTGTTAAAACACCTTGCGGTCTGGCAACTG